>WQXF01000001.1 GCA_009784985.1 Clostridia bacterium
AGCACCATGACGATCCCGGCGAGCGTAACCAGCATCGGATCAAATCCATTTCTTAACAGCCCATTGATATATATTGATGTGTCGGCTGATAATCCGGTGTTTGAAAGTATAGATGGCGTTCTTTTTGACAAAGAGCGGAAGATGCTGATTTCCTATCCGGGAGCCAGGAAAGATGCGTATGCGATTCCCGAAGGAACGTTGCTCATTGGCGCGGGTGCATTCAGCTACAGCCGCTTATCCAGCATAACGATCCCGGATAGCGTAACAAGCATCGGGAACGAAGCGTTTTACAGTTGTTACCGGTTAACTAGCGTGACGATTCCAGACAGCGTAACAAGCATCGGCGACGGTGCGTTCGGATGGTGTGACTTAACCAGCGTTACCATCCCAGATAGCGTAACGAGCATCGGTGACGAGGTATTTAAAGGATGCACAGCTTTGACCAGCGTCACCATCCCAGACAGCGTAGCACAAATCGGCGACGGCGCATTTGCTTTTTGTGAGAGTTTGACCAGCATCACCATCCCGAACAGTGTAACGAGTATCGGCGGCGGCGCGTTTGCTGATTGTAAGAGCTTAACCGGCATCACCATTCCGGATAGCGTGACGCATATCGGATCGAAACCATTTTCGGGCTCCTCGTTGACGTATATTGATGTATCGGCGGAGCATCCGGTGTTCGTGAGCATCGATGGCGTTCTTTTTGACAAAGAACAGAAGATGCTGATTTCTTACCCTGGCGCCAGGGAAGGCGCGTACACGATTCCTGAAGGAACGTTGCTTATTGGCGACGGTGCATTCTATGAGTGCGATAGCCTAACCAGCGTGGTCATTCCGAACAGTGTAACGAGCATCGGTGACGATGCATTTGCATATTGCAGCGGCCTAACCAGCGTGATTATTCCAGACAGCATTACGAGCATCGGTGACGGTACATTCGCATATTGCAGCGGCCTGACCAGCGTGATCATTCCGGAGGGTGTGACGAGCATCGGCGACTGGGCATTTGGAGATTGTAGCGGCTTAACCAGTTTGATCATTCCGGATAGCGTGACGAGCATCGGTGCCGGTGCGTTTGCGGGGTGTCATGGCTTAACCAGCGTGGTCATTCCAGACAGTGTAACTAGCATCGGGGACCGGGCATTCTTTTGGTGCAGCGACTTAACCGATGTAACCATCGGGAACAGCGTAACGAGCATCGGTGATGAAGCGTTCCGATGGTGTTACAATTTGGCCGACGTAACCATCCCGGGCAGCGTGGCGAGCATTGGGGACTTCGCGTTTTATGATTGTGAAAATTTAGCCGACGTTACCATTTCGGACGGCGTCCTAAGCATCGGAAAAGGAGCGTTTTGGGGGTGCGGCAGCTTGACCAGCCTACGCATTCCCGACAGCGTCCTAAGCATCGGAGAAAGCGCGTTTCTGGACTGCTCCGGCTTGGCCGAAGTAACGATTGGCAACGGCGTTACAAGCATTGGCGACAGGGCGTTCTCCGTCGGCGCGTACGGCGACTTGACCAGCGTCACCCTTCCTGCCAGCGTATCGCGCATCGTATCCAATCCATTTTCGGACAGCTCGGTGGAGAATATTTACGTGTCGCCCGGCAATCCGGCGTACGCGGATGTTGACGGCGTTCTGTTTGACAAGCAACAGCAAATGTTGGTTTCCTATCCTACCACCCGGGAAGGCGCGTACACGGTTCCCGAGGGCATACGATCCATCGGCGAGGAGGCATTTTTGAGATGCCGGGGTTTGACCGGCGTAACCCTCCCCGAAAGCCTGACAAGCATCGGCTACAGAGCGTTCGCGAGTTGCGGCCGCCTACCCAGCGTGACCATCCCGGACAGCGTCACAAGCATAGGCGAAGATGCGTTTTATGACTGCGGCTTAAGCCATGTAACGATTGGGAGCGGCGTTAAGAGCATCGGCGACAGGGCGTTTTCTTCTTGCGGCATGATCAGCGTAATCATCCCGGACAGCGTGACGAGCATTGGCGACGGCGCGTTTAGCCGGTGCGGCAGTTTAACCACCGCAATCATCCCCGCCGGTGTAACGAGCATCGGCTTCGACGCGTTCTATGAGTGTAACAAACTTACCTTAAACGTGGCCGATGGCAGCTTTGCCGAGCGGTACGCGAAGGACAATAAAATACCTTTTGTTTATATGACCGACGAGGGAGCGCATCGAATAGACGCCAGCGGGCAGTGGCTGTATATACTGGAGGATGATGGCGCGACGATTATGAGATGCGTGGTGAATCCGGAAGGCGACCTGGTGATCCCGCGTGAGCTGGATGGTTATGGGGTGACGGGTATCGGCAATCGCGCGTTTGAGCGGTGCGGCGCCTTGACCGGCGTGACCATTCCAAACAGTGTGACAAGCATCGGCGACAATGCGTTCAATTGGTGCGGGAGCCTCGCCAGCGTGACCATCCCGGACAGCGTAACGAGTATCGGCAAGGACGCCTTCTCTTTTTGCAAAGCTTTAACCAGCATTGTCATCCCGGATAGCGTAACAAGCATCGATTGGGGAGTGTTCAGTTCTGCCGGCTTAACCAGTGTGACCATCCCGGACAGCGTGACGAACATCGACGATTTCGCGTTCTCTTGGTGCCGCGGCTTGGCCAGCGCGACCATACCTGCTAGCGTGACCAGCATCGGCACAAAGGCCTTTGCCAGTTGCGATGTCTTAACCCTGAGCGTAACGGGAGGCAGTTTCGCCGAGCAATACGCGAAGGACAATGAAATACCTTTTGTTTACACTGAGTGATGCATTTTGCTTTGGAGGTATCGGCAATGGCTCATTATAAAAAACATGCAATCGCGGTACTGGTGGCGGCAGTGATGATATGTGCTCTTTTTATAACTGTTGGAGTTGCCGGGGAGCAAACAGACGCAAGCGGGCAATGGAGATATGTACTTGAGGATGGCGGCGTAACGATTACGGGATACGTGGTGGAGCCAGAAGGCGATCTATTGATCCCGAGTGAATTAGACGGGTATGCGGTGACGGGTATCGGTGATAGAGTGTTCATGCGGTGTCGTGGCCTAACCGGCGTACATATCCCAGAGAGCGTGACGCGCATCGAATGGAGCTCGTTTTTTCTCTGTTCTTCATTGGCGCGTATTGATGTGGCGCCAAACAATCCGGTCTTTGAGAGTATCGATGGCGTTCTATTTCACAAGCAGCAGAAAATGCTGGTCACTTATCCTGGAGCCAGAGAAGGTGCATATACGATTCCTGAAGGGGTGCTGCACATTGGCGAGACGGCATTTAGGAGTTGCAGAGGGCTAACCGATGTAACCATTCCCAACAGCGTGACGAGCATCGGCGACGATGCATTTGGTCATTGCTACAATTTAAACAATGTGACCATCCCGGACGGCGTGACGAGTATCGGCGATGGGGCGTTCTATTCATGTAGCAACTTAACCAGCATGACCATCCCGGACAGCGTCAAGAGCATCGGCGACGGGGCGTTTTCTTGGTGTAGCGGCTTAACTAGCGTGTCCATCGGAGCCGGGGTAACGAGCATTGGGGCAAACCCATTTGCGAGATCCCCTTTGACGTACATTGCCGTTGCGCCTAATAATCCGGCGTTTGAGAGTATAGATAATGTTCTTTTTGAAAAACAACAGAATATACTGGTTTCTTACCCTTTTGCGAGGGAAGGTGCGTATGCGGTTCCTGAGGGAGTGCTGCACATCGGCGACAGTGCATTTTTTGGCTGTAGTGGCTTAACCGCCGTGACCATCCCGGATAGTGTCACAAGCATCGGCATAAGCGCTTTCAGTAACTGCGATCAATTAGCCAGCGTAACCATCGGGGCTAACGTAACAAGCATCGGCGAGAAGGCGTTTCTTTTTTGCGAAAGCTTAACCAACGTGACCATCCCTGCGAGCGTAAGGGACATCGGCGAGGCCGCGTTCTATGGTTGCAGCGGCTTAACCGGCGTGATCATTCCGAACGGTGTAATGAGCATTGGTGAGCGTGCGTTCTCAAGGTGCAGCAGTTTGGCCAACATTTCCATCCCGGAGAGCGTAACGAGCATTGGGCCAAACCCATTTGTGGGATGCCCTTTGACGTACATTGCCGTTGCGCCTAACAATCCGGTGTTTGAGAGTATCGATGGCGTTCTATTTAACAAACAGCAGAAAATACTGATTTCTTACCCTTACGCAGGGGAAGATACATACACGATTCCCGAGGGCGTGCTGCACATCGGCGATACAGCGTTTCTTTGGTGCGGCTTAACCAGCATAACCATTCCAGACAGCGTAATAAGCATCGGCAATTACGCATTCGCTGATTGTGAAAGCCTAACCGATATAACCATACCGAACGGCGTAACGAGCATCGGCGAATGGGCGTTCCGTGATTGTAGCAGCTTAACGAACTTAATCATCCCGGATAGCGTAACGAGCATCGGCGAGAGGGCGTTCTCTGGATGCAGCAGTTTAACCAGCGTGACCATTCCAGACAGTATGACGAACATCGGCAACGGCATGTTTAGCAGGTGCAGCAGTTTAACGAACGTGATCATCCCAGATAGCGTAACGAGTATCGGCGATGGGGCGTTCTCTGAGTGCAGCAGCTTAACCAGCGTGATCATCCCGGATAGCGTAACGAGCATTGGTAACTGGGCGTTCTCTGATTGTACCAGCTTAACGAACGTGATCATCCCCGATAGCGTAACGAGCATCGGCGACAGGGCGTTCTTTCATTGTGCAGGGTTAACCAGCGTGACCATTCCTGCCAGTGTGACGAGTATCGGCGACTTTGCGTTTTATATGCAAGGCGAAGAGATATTTGATGATGTACCGAATGAAAAAGTTACCTTGCGTGTAGAAAAAGGCAGCTGGGCAGAGCAATACGCGAAGGACAATAACATACCGCATATTTTTATCGAGTGATGCTGCTTGCATCGCTGCTTACCCCTTGGTGGTCTGCGCAATCCCCATCCACTGCAGCTCAGAGCACAGGGCAATCGCATTTGAAAATAATTTTTTCCAATCATTGGTTTTAGCACATCGCCGCTATTGAATCCCCCCGCCGCAGCGGTGGAGGGATTCCGCAAGGCAGTTTCCATTGCATCCGGCAGGTTATTGGGTTATACTGTACGCAAAAATATGAATGAAATATTCATAGGAAAAGGTTGTGAACCAAACATGATGAAGGTTGCAGTCATCGGGTGCGGAACCATTGCCAACGCGGCGCATATCCCCGCCTACGTTAAGAATCCCCAAACGGAGATCGCCTACTTTTGCGATATCCTGCCCGATCGGGCCCAGGCCGCTGTGGAGAAGTACGGATGCGGCGTGGCCATCGCTGATTACCGTGAGGCGCTGCGGGATCCACAGGTAGTGGCCCTATCGGTGTGTACGCCCAACGACACCCACGCCAAGATTTCTATAGAGGCCTTGCGTGCCGGAAAACACGTATTATGCGAAAAACCGGCAGCCCGCACCTATGCCGAGGCCTTGGAGATGCAGCGCGTGCAGCACGAGACCGGCAAGGTGCTGAACATCGGCGTTGTCAATCGTTTTAACGATAGCGTCAACAAGATTCGCGCTTACATTGCCGAGGGCCGGTTGGGGGAGGTGTACCATGTGTACGCCAGCTTCCGCGCCCATCGCTCGATCCCTGGGTTGGGTGGGGCTTTTACTACCAAGGCTATTGCCGGGGGCGGCGCGCTGATCGACTGGGGTGTGCACTTCTTGGATGTGGTGATGTATTGCTGTGGCGACCCCACGCCTAAAACCGTGTCCGGCGAGGTGTTTTCTAAGCTGGGCAAGGATCTAAAGGCCTATGCCTACAAGGATATGTGGGCTGGCCCCCCCAATTACGATGGCGTGTACGATGTGGACGATTCGGTCACGGCTTTGGTGCGTACAACCGGCCCGGCCATCACCGTGCACGGCGCTTGGGCGCAGAATATCGGCCAGGACGAGATGTTTATCGATTTTATGGGCGACAAGGCGGGTATTCGCCTGCGTTACGGCTCGGACTTTACGCTGTACACGGCGGAGCACGGTGCGCTGGTATCCTACGTGCCGGAGTTTACCCCCGGCGACATGTTCCAGCAAGAGGTGGATGCCTTTGTAAGATGCATCGGCACCGGCGAAAAGCTGGCATCCCACATCGACACAGTGATCCTAACCTCTTCCATCATGCAGGCGATTTATGATTCGGCGGAGCAACATCGGGAGATGTCCGTTTAGCCCATTTTACGATCTCGTACCATAGTACCGACGAGGCTGCCAGCACCAGCGCGATCAACAGCTGCCCTGCTGCCAGTGGCGCCAGCCTTAGAAAATCGTTGAGCGGGCTGTACAGGATCACAAACAGGCCGACAAGGGTCACGATGTTTACCCCCCACATCACCTTGTCTTTGGCCAAACGTTTGATGGATGTAGAAACCGGGTCAATATCCGAACTGTTGACTTGCACCAAGAACAGATTGGCCAGCATAATCACGGCAAGGCCCATAGACCGGGCAGCAGCAGCGTTGCCCGGATTTTGTTGCAGCGATAGGTAGTAGGCCCCAAAGGACGCGGCAAAGATCACCAGGCCCTGCGCCACGCTTTTGATCACTGTGCTTACGGTCAGCAGTTTTTCTTTTGGGTTGCGGGGCCTTCGCTTCATGATGCCGGTTTCCGCAGGCTGCCGTTCCAGCACGATGGAGCAGGTGGGGTCTACGATCAGCTCCAGCAATACCACGTGGAGGGGTAGCAGCATCAGGCTGCCGGGGGGGATGCCTAGGGCCGGCGCAAGCAGGGACGTGAGGGCGATGGGGATGTGGATGGTAAACACATACCCTACCGCTTTGCGGATATTATCGTAGATTCTGCGCCCGTCTTTTACCGTGTCTACGATGGTGGAGAAATTGTCGTCCATCAAAATCAGTTCGGCGGCCTCCCGGGATACCTCGCTGCCCCGTTTGCCCATGGCGATGCCGATGTCCGCGTATTTTAGGGCGGGGGCGTCGTTTACGCCGTCGCCGGTCATGGCCACCACTTCGCCATTGTCTTTCAGCGCCTGTACGATGCGCATCTTATGGGCGGGGATCACACGGGAGAAGATGCTTGCCGTTTGTACGCTCTGGCGCAGCTCATCGTCGGTCATTTGCTCCAGCATGTCGCCGGTAATGATCCCATCGTGGTTTTCCATGCCGATTTGTTTGGCGATAGAGGCGGCGGTGATGCCGTTGTCGCCGGTGATCATCACTACCCGGATTCCCGCCGATTTGCATACAGCGATGTCGTTTTTGATCGAGTCCCTGGGTGGGTCGGCCAGGCCGATCAGCCCATCGAGGGTCAGTGAACAATCCGTAATGTTTGCGGGAATATCCTGTGCATCATTTAGGTGGACGGATGCCACGGCGATCACCCGCAGCCCCTGTTCGCTCATCATGCGATTCTGGCTTTCGGCCAGGGCCCGCTCCTCATCGGTCATCTTGCAGATGGTGAGGATCCTTTCCGGGGAACCCTTGGCGGCGATGATTACCTCGCCGTCGTGAAACCACACGTGGCCCATCATTTTTTGCTCATTCGTAAAGGCGTATTCGGTGAGCAGCTCGCCGCCAAAAAGATGGGTCTTGGGGATGCCCAGCTCCTCGCAGTGGGCCAGCATGGCTTTTTCCATGGGGTCATAAGGGTCGGTTTCGCAGGCAAGGCCCATGGTTTCGTTTAGATGCTCTTGGCTGCCGTTTGCCGCCCAGGTATCCTGCACGGTCATTTGATTGAGGGTGATGGTGCCGGTTTTGTCCACGCATAGCACAGACACCGCGCCCAAGGTTTCTACCGCAGGCAGCCTGCGCACCAGGGATTGCTTTTTGGCCAGCCGCCATGCCCCCATGGAAAGAAACACCGTGAGTATCACCGGGAACTCCTCGGGGATCATGGCCATGGCAAGGGTGATGCCCGATAGGATGCTTGCAACCAGCCGGTCGGCCCAGGGATGGCCGGGGATGTTAAACCAGGTGACCACACCCACCAGCAGGGACAGCCCGGCGGCGATGGCCGCGCAAAACTTTACGATGCTGCCGGTTTGTTTTTGCAGCGGGGTGCGCTCCACGGTTGCGCCCGCCACATGGGTTCCGATTTTGCCGAATTCGGTGGCCCCGCCAATCTTTTCGACCAGCACTGCGCCGGAGCCTTGGATCACCAGGGTCCCGGCATAACAGTAGTCCTTGCGCCAGTAATCATCGGATTTCTCTGCCTTGGCAATCTTCCAAACGCCCTCGGCCTCGCCGGTAAGGGAGGATTCATCCACGCACAGGTCGCTGCATCGTATCACGACACCGTCGGCGGGGATTTTGATGCCCTCGTGGATCAACATCAGGTCGCCGGGCACCAGATCGGCGCTGGGGATTTGCGTTTCTTCTCCGTCGCGGATTACGATGATCTGTGGGGCGGAGAGGTCTTTTAGCGCGTTCAGGGTCTTTTCGGTTTTCCAGCCCTGGATGATGTCGATGCTGATAATGCCGATAACAAACACCAGCATGATGGCCCCGTCCAAGGGTTCGCCGAGCACAAAGTAGATGATGGCCGCGGCAAGCAGCAGCAGGAACATGGGCTCGCACAAGATATGAAACGCCTTTTTAACGAAGCTTTCTTTTTTTTGCGAGGCAAGCTCATTTTTGCCGTATTGTTGTTGCAGCGCCTTTGCTTGTTCAGTGGTCATGGGGATCCCTCCGTCATAAAAAATAAAAACGCACCTATAGGACACTTTACTGTCCCACAGATGCGTATAGTACGCTTCCGTTGCCGCAATCGCGGCCCAGCCCCACAAACCCAAAGGGTTCATCGCCTGCTCAGTTCTATTGCAGCAAGGTACCATAAGCTGAGCGGTTTGTCAAGCAAAATTATCATTATTAGAGAATAATATTTCACTCACTCCCTGTATTTGCGCCAGAGATAAAACCCCAAGCCCGGAATCATAGCGGCAAAGTTTAGCGCAAAGAACCAGCCGAAAAGCGACACGCCATTATCGCCGCCATGCTTGGTAAGCCTGTACGCTGTTCCATACGAAAGGCAGACTTGTACCATTGAACAAATGTACCATAATACCAACAGGATTTCCATTTTTGCTTGCCTCCTCAGTATAATCTCGTTTTCAGGGGTAAGGCCGCACAACTTCTCTCATGCACATGGGATTATCTGGGTCAAAATTAATCACCACAAAGTGTATGCATTGTTCGCATTCGTCTTCTGTTTCTGAAAGAATACCTTTTCGGGGGCAGTGCGCGGCCCATGAAAGAGGCTTGCAAAGTTTAATTTCACAGATATGCATATGCGGCATCATCGCAGGCATTGTCATGGCCTCCTTGATTGCGGTGAGTAGCTTCATCTTACTCTATGCATGCTTTGAAGTCAAATAAAACTCCCCAACCGGCAAGGCCGGAAGGGGAGCCGTTGCTGTTGCCCAAGCGGGGCAGTAGCAGGAGGGATGAAACCAGTGCTCTTACAGGGCGGCAGCGTCGATGACCTGCACGCCGGTGTCGATGCTTACTTCTTCCAGCTCTTCGCCCGTCAGTACCAGAGCGGCGGACATCATGCCAGCATAACCCATGAGATAGGGATCCTGCGCCATTGTGCACAGCAGCCAGCCATCCCGTACCAGGCCCAGGATCGCATCGGACTTGTCAAAGCCCACGCCTACTACGCCCGAATCGCCAGCTTCCATGATCGCGTTACCCACGCCCACGGTGCCGCCTTCGTTGGTGCCGAAGATGCCTACAACACCCTGGGTGATGTAGTTGGCGGCGATGTTCTGGGACTCGGTGGCGTTGCCGTTGCCGTACTGCACCTCAAGAAGTTCAAAGGCAGTGCCTTCAAAAGCCTTGCGGAAGCCGTCTTCGCGCTGTTGGGTGGAGGTGGTGGCGGCATTTACGTTTACGATGCCGATCGCGCCCTCGGTGACGCCAGCGGCGGTAAGGGCGGCCAGCATTTGCTGCCCGGCGGTCTCGCCAGCGTTGGTGTTGTTGGTGGCCAGGGTGGCCAGCGCCGGGAAGTTGGCGGGGGAGTCAACATAGATGAACTGCACGCCAGCTTCGCTGAGCTCCTGGATGGTGGCAACCTGGGTGTCGGGGCCATTGGAGGCCAACAGAACCAGATTCACGCCATCGGCAAAGGCATTGTTCATGCACTCGATCTGAGCGCTGTCATCCTTGCCAACCTGGGGGGCGTCCCACTTGTAGTTGATGACGAGGCCTTCTTCGGCCAGCTCGGCAACCGCGTCGCGGCAGCCTTCGTCAACCGACACCCAGTGCAGGTCCATCAGGTCCATCGTGATAAGCCATACGTTAAAGTCTGCCGCCACCGCGGACGTTGCGCCCAGCATCATGAGCAGGGCAAGTGCCAAAGAGAGTAGCTTTTTCATGGGAATCCTCCTAATTTTTATTCTTAAAACGCGCTTGTGACGCATCTTAATTCTGGATTTTAGTTTGTGGTAGTTGTTTCGCGCAAGCTTGCGGCAGCCTGTTCCGCTTGGGCCCGCAACCGCCTGCTCCTGCCGTCGCGTACGATAATGTCGGCCCATACCGAGATGATAACGATGATGCCAACGCTGATATTTCGGTACGCTACAAACACATTGGCCAGGGATAGGCCATTTTGCATGATACCCCATACGCAGGCCCCCATAATCGTGCCCAGCAGGATACCTTGGCCACCCAAAGTGCTAACGCCGCCGATAACCGACGCGGCCACCGCAAACAGCTCAAATGTCGTACCAGAGTCCATGGTGCCCAAGCCGCCCTGGGCGCATTGGATCAGGCCGGCAACGCAGGCGCAAAACGCACTGACGGTATAGGCCTTCACCACGGTTTTGGTGACGTTGACGCCAGAGAGCTGCGCGGCTTCCCGGTTGCTGCCCACGGCGTAGATGTGCCGCCCGGTTCGGGTTCTGCTGAGCAAAAAGTTAAATACCAACCACAGGCCCAGGGCGATCCATACCGTATTGTAGGGGAAGTTCACGCCAAACAAATTGAACCTGCCGTAGTAAAATACATCGCGGAACAATTGGGCTCCCTGGCCGATGGCGTCGGTGTTGCGGTTGCCGTTCACCACTTGGGCGATGCCGCGGGCGATGGTCATGGTGCCCAGGGTGGCGATAAACGGCGGCAGTTTAACCCGGGCTACCAGCAAGCCGTTGATGATGCCGGTTACGACAGCGGGAATGAATGTAAGCAGTACGGCCAGCCAGGGGTTCACGCCCCTGGTCATCAGCGTGGCCGAGATCATGCAGCTCATGCCCAGCACCGAACCGATGGATAGATCGATGTTGCCGGTGATCAGCACATAGGATTGGCCGATGCCTACGATCAAGAATGGCGCGATCTGGCGCAGCAGGTTGTGCATGTTGCGATCCGAAAGGAAGTTGGGGTTCAACAAACCAAAGATACTGCCCAACACGATGATGCCGAAAAAAACCGTGATGACCTGGCCCATGCCGCGGATTGCGAAGACTCGCTTAACAATGTTTGGTCTTGTCTCTGCCATATTGCTCTGCTCCCTTACTGCTTGACTTCAAACTGTGTGGCCAGCTCCATGATCTTTTCTTGGGTTGCGTCTTCAATGGGCATCTCGCCGGTCACCCGGCCGTCGCACATTACGATGATGCGATCCGAGATGCCCAATATCTCCGGCATTTCGGAGGAAACGAATAGGATGGCAATGCCGCGCTGCTTCAGGTCGTTCATCAGGTTGTAGATTTCAACTTTGGCGGCCACGTCGATGCCCCGGGTGGGTTCATCAAAGATGACTACCCGGGCCTGGCGTGCCAGCCACTTGCCCAGCACCACTTTTTGCTGGTTGCCGCCCGATAGGCTTGCCGCGTCCACATCGATGTGGGGCGCCTTGATGCGCAAGTCTTCCATCGCCTTGTTGGCCATCTTGCGTTCCTGATCGCGCCGCACAAAAGATGTGGGCCCGCAAAGAATATCCAAGTTGGGCAACGCGATGTTTTCGCGTATTACCAGGCGGGTGCATAGCCCGTCGCGCTTGCGGTCTTCCGGCACCAACACCACGCCCCGTTTGATGGCGTCTTCGGGATGGCGGATGTCGATCTTGCTGCCGTCGAGCCAAATCTCGCCGGAGCTGGTGGCGTCTACGCCAAAGATGGCCCGCATGGTTTCGGTGCGCCCCGCACCCATCAGGCCCGCAATGCCCACGATCTCACCCTCGCGTAGCGATAGGCTTACATTGCGCACCAAGCGCCCTGCGTTCAGGCGTTTTACCTCAAATACGGTTTTGCCCACTTTGCAGGTGACACGGGGGAATTTTTCGTTGATCTCCCGGCCCACCATGTTGGCGATGATCTCTGGCAGCGTGGTGTCGGCCAGGTTTGTGCAGGTGATGAATTCCCCGTCGCGCAGGATGGTCACACGGTCAACGATATGCTGCAACTCATCCAGCCGGTGGGAAATGTAGATGATGCCGCGACCCTCTTTCCGGAGCCGATGGATGATGATGAACAGATCGTCGATTTCTTTGGCGGTGAGGGCGGAGGTGGGTTCGTCCATGATCAGCACTTTGGCGTCGGTAGCCAGGGCCTTGGCGATCTCTACCATCTGCTGCTTAGAGATGGCTAGGTTGCCCACGATGGTATCGGGATCCAAAGCGATATTCAGCCTGCCCAGCACTTCCCGGGCGGCTTGGGTCATCTCCCGGCGGCAAAGCCTGCCGTTGCGAACGATCTCGCGCCCCAAAAAGATATTTTCAGTCACCGTTAGGTGCTGGCAAAGGTTTAATTCTTGGTGGATAATTGCCACGCCCAGCTCTTGCGCCCGCAGTGGCGTTAGGTGTTCTGCGATTTGACCAAAAAGCCGCACCGTGCCCCCATCCTTCGCAAATACGCCGCTCAGGATTTTAACCAGCGTAGACTTGCCCGCGCCGTTTTCGCCCAGCAAGGCGTGCACCTCGCCGGGGCGCAGGGAGAAATCCACCTCCTGCAGCGCGCGAACGCCGGGGAAGCTCTTGGTGATGCCGCGCATTTCAACCAGGTTCGCTGTCATGATCGCACCAATCCTTACAGAGCTTTTCGTACCATTTGCCTATAGTATAGCGGATGAATGGGCTTTGTGGAGCAGGAGATTTTTTAGGATTACCGGAAAAAACATTGATTTGGGGTAAAAAAAGAAGCGGCAAGACGGCTTTCGCCATGCCGCCACCTTGCTTGTGCCTTGTTCACTTTTCCATTTGATTAGCTGGAACCGGCATCACCCATAACTCCATTTTGCACACCTCGGGACTTGCACTGATGTATTTTTCCGCTGAAAAGGGCTGTATGGATATATTGTGCTTTGGGAGCCAAACGCCAAATAGATACTTCATGCTTTTGCCCAACGCGGATGTTGTTAGTTCTTCAAAACTCTCCGCTTCAATAGAACATACAACATATTTGGCGGCAGCGAGTTCCCAAGTCACATAATCATCGTATGCCGTTGTGCCCGGCATTGCGGAAGCGCCTGCAAAATAGGTAAAAGCGCCATCATTTTCGCCCATGGTGGATACCGCCAGCTCCATGCCGCCGGTTTTTATCCCTTTTATGTGGGCTTTTTGCTTATGAAACCTATCCCACAATAATCCCGGCACGTCAATGCCTGTTGTTTCGCCCAGGGGTGTTTGCTCTGATACCAAAACAGGCCCTGATAAGCCAATAAAAAGTTCGGGAGCATCGATTCTTTTGCGCGATATTTCCAAAACAATGTTTTCGGTAATCAGCGGCACATCTTCGTCAACCAATGTGTAATCTAGCAATAAATCGGGCTTTATGATCTGATTGAGCCGCACAGGATGATTGCGGTATTCCATTGGTGTTATTCCAAACGCACCCTTAAATGTTTTTGTAAAATGTTCATGGCTGTTGAAGCCATGTTCGAGGGCAATATCCAATATGCGTTTGGTTTTATCCTCGAGGATGTCACACGCTCTTGCCAACCTGCGCATTTTGATGTATTCATTTACGGGACGCTTTACAAGGCGGCTAAACAAACGTTGAAAATAAAAAGGCGAAAGTGCGGCAACCTTTGCCAATTCTTCGGGCGAAATTCTTTGCGCTAAGTTATCCTCGATGTAATCCACTACCTTTTGGATTGCTTCCCATGCATGCATAACATAACCTCCATTATTGTTGTGCCCCTATTCTACAGCATAAAAAAGCTGTTTGCTTGTTTTAGAATGCTCTTTTCAGCATCATCTAGCATCCCGCCGCCCAATGTGCTAAAATGGTCCGGGCGCTCATAGCCTTCTTTGCGGAAGGAGTGAGCAATCGTGAGGTTCAAACGCAGCGACGTAGAACGAATGCTGATCGCCGGCGCGGCGGGGTTGGTGCTGCTGCTGGCGGTGCGGGGAGGGGAAACCAACCTGCCTTTGGAAAACGTGTACGAAGAACCCTTCGACCAGATTCCTGTGGAGACCGTGATCGCCAGGCCCGTTGGGCCCACCCAGTCCACGGTGGTGTACTATCAGGATGGCGACGGCTACCTGGTGCCGGTGCAGCGGCAGGTTGGCAAACAAGAGGGCATTGCCAAGGCCACACTGGGCCTGATGGTAAAGGATGTGTACAACGACATGGAGGCGGCCCGCCTGGGCCTGCGCACCGTGATCCCAGAGGGCACCTCCTTTGACCTGAACATTGCCGGGGGCCGTGCCCGCATCGACGTAAGCAAGGAAGCCCTAGCCACCATCGACGCCGAGCAGGAAACCAACATGGTGTCCGCGGTGGTATACGCCCTCACGGAGTTTCCCACCGTAACGGAAGTAGAGTTTTTGGTAGACGGGCAAAAACGCAGCAAACTGACCCACGGAACCGATGTATCCGGCGTGTTCTATCGGGAGAGCCTGAACCTGGAAAGCGTAGACGGTGTGTGGAGCACCGCAACCCTGGCCGATGCCAGGCAGGTGCAACTGTACTTCCCCTCAGAGAGCGGCAGGCTGATGGTGCCGGTGACCCGTTTGGTGTATTCCGAGCCGGACATCAACACCGCCATGCTGGAGCTGGCCAAGGGGCCCCGGCAAGACAGCGGCTTGCAACAACCCCTACCCGAAGATGTGGGGCTGGTGGACGTAAAGGTATCGGGCAACACGGCCACGGTGAGCTTCACCAAGGAGTTTGTGCAGATCGCCGAGCAGTCCGACGGTGGCCTCCAGGCCCTTCGTGCGCTGATGCTCACCTGCACCCAATACCCGGGCGTTACCAATGTAAAGATTATGGTGGACGGCAAGGAATACACGCCCCCGGTGCCCCAGGAGCAGACCACATTCGCCAATGTAGCCGATATGATCGTAGACAGTTTCCCGGAGATCGAGTTCGAATAAGCTATTATGATGGGAAACCGGTTGGTTTCCCAATCTCTTTAACAAAGAAGGGGACAAGCTATGGAAATTTTGGGTAGAGCCGATGGCCGCAGAGCCGACGAACTGCGCCCGGTGACCATGGAGCCAGGATTCGTGCGCACCGCCACCGGTTCCTGCCTGATCACCTGCGGCGGCACCCGGGTGATCTGCACCGTAAGCGCCGAGGCCGGTGTCCCTCCGTTTTTGAGCGGGAAGGGGAGCGGCTGGCTCACCGCCGAATACGCCATGCTGCCCGCCTCCACGGGCCGGCGCAAGCAGCGGGATTACTTAAAGCGAGACGGGCGCAGCGTGGAGATTCAGCGGTTGATCGGCCGCACGTTGCGGCAATCTGTAGATCTAAATCGCCTGGGTGAACGCACCCTCACTGTAGATTGCGACGTGCTGGAGGCCGACGGCGGCACCCGGGCCGCCGCTATCACCGGCGCCTTTGTGGCGCTGGTGCAGACAATTGACGCCCTGATTGCCCAGGGGCGGCTCAAGGAATCGCCCATCGTAAAGCAGGTGGCGGCGGTGAGCTGTGGTTTGGTGGCGGATATCCCATGCCTGGATTTATGCTATGCCGAAGACAGCGCCGCCCAGGTAGATCTGAATTTGGTGATGGACGGCACCGGCGGCTGCATTGAGGTGCAGGGCACGGGGGAGAAGCGCGCCTGCACCATGGAGGAGCTGCAAACGCTGCTGGCCCTGGCCCAGCGCGGCATTGAGCGATTGGTGGAGTTGCAGCGCCAGGCCCTGGGAGAGGCGGCGGCGCTCATCGCGCCCAAACCCAAGTTGGTGGCCGCCACCAACAATCCCCATAAAGTAAGAGAGCTGCAAAAATTGCTGGGGGAACGCTACGACATTCTTTCGGATTGTTCCATTGAAGTAGAGGAAACCGCCGATACATTCGAAGGCAATGCCGCCCTCAAGGCCGAGGCGCTGCTGGCCGCCACCGGCCTGTCCTCCGTGGCGGACGATTCCGGGCTGGAGGTGGACGCACTTCTTGGGCAGCCTGGCGTGCGTTCGGCCCGTTATTGCGGCCAACACGGAAACGACGAGGCCAACAACGATCTGCTGCTCCAAAACCTGGCTAACGTGGCCGCTCCCCGAACCGCCCGTTTTGTATCGGCCATCGCCCTGGCCCGGCCCGGCAAGCCAACCCTTATCGTGCGTGGGACCTGCGAGGGAAGCATTTTGTTTGAACGGCATGGAACAGGCGGTTTTGGTTACGATTCGTTGTTTTTGCCGGCCGGCGGCGAAAAGTCGTTTGCGGAAATAACAGAAGAAGAAAAGAATGCAGTGAGCCACCGGGCCCAGGCCGTGGCCAAACTACTGGAGGCGCTGAACAATGAGTAGGGCAGTGCGCATCGGCGTGCTCAGCGATACCCATCGGGATGAAGCCGCCATCCGCCAAGTTTTGAAACGTTTGTTGGCGGCAGGGCCTCTGGATGCCCTCTGTTTTTTGGGGGATTGTGCGGCGGACTTGCGTGTGATAGAAGCCAACCTGCCGCAGGGCCATAAAACAGCGGTTTATGCCGTGCGTGGCAATAACGATGTGTTTGCTGCCGAGACCGATGAACTTACCGTTTCTTTGGGTGGCAAAAAGCTGCTGCTAACCCACGGGCACCGGCAGCGCGTGAAAATGCATCGATTGGGTTTGCTGCTGCACGCACGGGAACAGGGGGCCGATGTTGCGTTATTTGGCCACACCCACCGGCCCGAATGCAGGTACGAGCAGGGCATATTGTTGCTGAATCCCGGCGCGGCATGTAGGGCGAATCCTGCCTGGGCCGAGTTGGTGATACGGGATGGAGTGGTAACTCCCAGGCAATTCACAATGATGGAAGGGGATGAAGTATGAGCTATTTTTCATATTTAAGTTGCAATAGGGAGCTTCCAACCGGCTTCTTTGGAAAACCGCCGAAAGCCATCTATCCTAGTTATGATGCCTATCGTTCTTCTCCCGATTATGTTGTTCCGCAAGATCTGCTTACGGGCAAACCTCGAAAAATTGATGAAAACGACATCACGGCTTGCCTTAAGGGCAATGTGATTGTGTATGCAACCAATGAAGATTCCGGGGGCGTTCGTATTACACCGTATTCACCGATTGTTACAATATGCGGAACGCAAAAGATAGACGACGATGTAAGTTGCTATTTCACTTTTCCGTTTCGATACAATACCACTGGCCACCGTAGTAGTTTAGAAAAGTACCTATGTAAGTATTTGCAACCGGGCGATCAAGCGCAGCATTTGACTTGTTGGGCCGGAGGCGGGAAATCCAAAAGCGATACATGGGAAGAAAAGACTATCGATTTACAATGGGTGATTGATAACAATGGTTGGGCAGAATATACCAGGATCAAAAACAATAGCACTGTGCTGTTTCTGGCGCCGAAAGCGCCCTTGCCGGAGATCGATATCTACCCCGTGAAAAATCCTGATTTCTCTTGTCAAATCATTCAAGAGGGCGGTTTTGAAGCATTCACCGCAAGCTCGGCATCCGCACAGGGCATAGGTTTTTGATTTTTCTTGATTGATACCGCAAGCGCTCAGGCCGGGCGATCCCGCGGCACATGGCGTATAGCGCTTATTGCTGCTTCCTTCCGGACCTGACAAGATTCGTGCCCCGCCATTGCACAGGACCCGGCCGTCATCGCGCTTGTGGCCAGGTTAGTATAGCGCACAAGTGGGGAAAAAGCAACTGAGTATATTTTTTCCAACAAACTTGCCGTTAATCAAAGCGCTGTGCAGAATCCCTCCACCACTGCGGTGGTTCCCCTCCCTGTAACAAGGGAGGTAAGGGCTGAGAACGAAAACTCTGCTAAAATCCTATACCCCCCTTGTTGAAGGGGGGAGGGCCACCGCAGTGGCGGGGGGATTCAAAAGCGGCGATGTGGAAACAACACCGCAATCCAAATCAAACACCCATTCAAAAAAAGCGCTACAATCCCAAACAGAACGGGAGGTGAGGAGCATGTACGAGTGGCACAGGCAGGTGCAAAAGATCGTGGACGATATCGATCAATGCATCGCGAATCGAGATGACGACGGGCTGACCCTGCGGGTGATCGCCAAAGAAAGCGGGTATTCCGAATATCATATGTCGCGCAAGTTCCAAAGCCTGTCGGGCATCTCATTGCGGGATTATTTACGAAAGCGGCGCATCGCCTTTGCGCTGATCGACGTACGCGACACGGCCAAAAGCCTGCTGGACATCGCCGTGGACTACGGGTTTTCATCCCACGAGGCGTTCTGCCGGTCATTTAAGGCGGCGTACGGCATCCCGCCGAGCACGTTTCGGCTAAAACCCAGGCCGGTGGTACTCCGCACAAGGCTCATCACTTTTGACCGCTACTTTATGGGGTTAGGGGAGATTGGAATGGTAAAATCCACACAGGAAATCAAGGTGTACTTCGTGTCGATCCCGGCGCACAAGTTTTTGCACATCAAAAACTACGAGAGTGACGGCTACTTCGATTTCTGGGAGAAGCAGGACTTGATTCCAGGGGAGGACTGCGACACGGTGGCCGGCTTACTGGACAGCATCAAGGGCAAGCTGGACGGGGAAGACGGCGTGATCGGCAAATTCAGCGGCCAGATTATGGGGCGGATTTTTGAGGGCGGCAAAGTGCCTGAGGCCTATGGGGTGCGCCTGCCCGCGGACTATGCGGGCGAGGTTCCCGCGCCGATGCAGATGCTGGACGTACCGGAAGCCGAGTACATCGTGTTTGAGCATGGCAGCTTTGATTACGAGCAGGAGTGCGAAACGGTGTACGACAAAGTGCAGGCCGCGGTGGACGGCTTTGATTATGCCAACACGGATTACGCCCTAGACAATGCGGCTGGGCGCGTGGGGTACTACTTTTTTGATCCCGAGCGGTATATCAAGCGTGTTTTGCCGGTGAGGCGGAAATAACCGTCATTGCGAGCGCAGCGAAGCAATCCAGAAAGCGATTACTGGATTGCTTCGCTGCACTCGCAATGACGGCGCATCCCTCACGTAAAACACAAATCCGGGAATTTAAAATCGCCCAGTTCGCAGTCCGCGCCCCGCACAAACAACGGGTCGCCGTCAAACTCCTCCCAGCGAAAGGGCGCATCCAGCCCGTCGGGCACAAAACCGAATTCCACACGGCGTACGCCGGTAAAGGGCAAGTGGGCCGCCAGCTCCTCCCAACACACCGGGCCCAGGGCAAACAAAGCATGCAAGTGGAGCGTCGCTCCTTCCTGTGATGCCACCACCAGCGTTTGAAGTGCCGGTATCTCGTACAGGCAGGCCTTATACGGCCCCAAGTGAATATGAAAAAGGGTGATGGTATCCGTGTTGGCGCAGTCCAGCACGTTTGAGAATACCTTGTGCCCCCGTACATAGCGCGCCACTTTGGGGTCGTCGAAAGCCAGCTTTACGGTTGGGCAGGCATTGTCGATGGCGCAGTCTAGCACCGGCAGCTTTTCCCGAACAGGTCGAAAGCCAAAGCGGGGGTAAAAGTCCAACACACTTTCGTTGGCAGACAGATACATGGGCGTGTTGGGATAGCACTGGATCACATGCTCCATCAGCAAACGGGCATACCCTTTGCCACGATGGTTTGGATCGGTGCATACCGCGCCCACAGACAGCGCTTCGATGAGTTTCCCCCGCCACAGCATTTGGGTCTTAAATACGCAGATGTTGGACACAATGGGGCCGTCTTCGTTGTCCAGGGCCAGGGCATAACTTTCATAGCGCTCATCCCATAAGTTTAGATCGTACCAAAAGGTGAAGTCCAAAAAGATGGGGGAGAGCAATGCGTTGAGCCGGCGTTGATAGTCCTTGTTGTTGGAGTTATTGAATAGGATAGGCATGGGTGTTCCTCCTCGCTCGATTTGCCATTTTATTTGTTCAGTTACATTCTTTTTAGGTTCTTTTTGACCCGGATGGCCCGCTTAATACGTTTCAACGGGCGGGCCACCTTACGTTTGGATTTCATGGCGTGTGCCTCCATTATTGCCCGCGTAGCGCTTGGCCGTTTCCCAATCATTGTCTAGAAAAGCTTGGTACAGTTCCTTGTCGATCCGGCTTGGCTTTACGCGGGCAAAGATTTCTTGGTTCCAGGTGGTGTTGCAGCGTTCGCAGCGGTAGATCAGCCAGATATCCAGGTGTTTTCCGTTTGCATTCACACGAAACTTGCCACTGCACACGAACCTGCTGGTTTTTTTGCACTTGCTGCAATGGCGCGAACGGGTGGGGGCGTCTGGCCCAACCCCGCGCCGGTTTTTTCGTTCCATATGGCTTCCTCTTGACTTTCCAGTCGAAGCCATGACGACAAAGCAAAGCGCCCCCTTCCAAAAATCAAGGAAGAAGGCGCGAACAAATGAGCGAGCATGTTACCCATCGCACGGCTTCACTTAATTTTTTGAAGGCGCATAGCACATAAAAGCATCAAAACTAATGTGATGCTGCTTGAACTATGCCGATCGAAAATTAAGCGATAGCTGGCATTGGATGCGCTCCTTTCTATGACTATGTCGTGTGGTCGTTGTTATTGTTTATTGTTGCTTGTTCCTTCTTTCGGTAAAGAACAAAGGCTCTTATTGCAGCGCATAGCGTGTATGTAAAAAAGAGCGGTAAAATAGTAAAATAGCCACCTTGATACCACCGCCGGGTTCTTAAGAATAATTCGGGGGCATCAAACAAATACATCGCTATTTCTGGAATGCACATCAAAAAAAGGAGAAAGATAGATGCAATGTGGGCAAAAAGCATGCTTTTGCGCTTGTAATCCTTTTTGCTAAATGTAAGAATAGCGAATATTATGCCAGAAATAACATAGGCAAGAGATAGCCAGTACATGGAACGATGGTCGAAAGTAAGCCTACGCACGGTTTCAGTGCTTATTGTTATTTGTTGCGTAACAACGAGGAATACCACCGGCCAAAGCGCGATTGCCAGAACATGCGCTATGTGCATATGTTTTTTCATTTGAGATCATTCCTGTCATGTCAGTTAATAACATTATAGCATAGCTTGGCGATTTCGTCTAGGATGCGATGGGACAAAGCCTGCTTGGTCATTTGCGGCAGGTTGATTTCGTTTTCTGCTGTGATCAAAGAAGCGATGTTGGTATTAACGTCAAAGCCCGCGCCGGGGAGCGATACATCGTTGGCTACCACCAGATCGGCATGTTTGCGGAGCAGCTTTACCCGTGCGTTTTCGGCAAGCTTCTCGGTTTCGGCGGCAAAAGCCACAATGATTTGGCCGGGCTTTTTGCCCTCGCCTACAGCGGCGGCTACGTCTGGGTTTTGCACCAGGCGCAGCATCAATGGATCATCGTTTTGTTTTTTGAGTTTATTAGGAGCTATGGTTTCAGCCCGGTAATCGCCGGGGGCAGCCGCTTGGATGATTATGTCGTGCGACTGTGCATGGGCCATCATCAAATCCTGCAACTCCAGCGTGGTGCCAAAACGTTCAACGTTGGCTCCTGCGGGTGGGTTTAATGCAACAGCTCCGGTGAGCAATAACACCTCTGCGCCACGGGACAACGCCGCCTCTGCAAGGGCATAGCCCATTTTGCCCGAAGAACGGTTGGAGATGTAGCGCACCGGATCCAATGGCTCCCGTGTGGGCCCGGCGGTGATCAGCACGCGCTTGCCCGCCAAATCCTGTTTGGCGCAAAGGCATGCGCACACACGATCCACGATCACATCGACTTGAGCCAACCGGCCCGCGCCCTCGTCGCCGCAAGCCAGGCGGCCACTCTCAGGCTGGATGATCCCCACGCCCCGGGCTGTGAGCACATCTAGATTTTGGCCCATGGCAGCGCTTTCCCACATGCCGGTGTTCATGGCCGGAGCCACCAGCACCGGTGCGCGGGTGGCCATCACGGTGGTGGTGAGCATGTCGTCGGCGATACCGTTGGCCATTTTGCCCAGCACATTGGCGGTGGCGGGGGCGATCAAAAAAGCGTCGGCGCGCTTGGCCAACGCGATGTGCTCCACCTCCCAGGTAGCGGGCCGCTCGAATAGATCGCAGGCCACCGGGTGGTTCGACAGGGTTTCAAACGTGAGCGGCGCCACAAAGGCGCAGGCGCTTTTGGTCATGATCACATACACCTGTGCGCCCAGCTTTATCAGGCGGCTGGTGATTTCCGCCGCCTTGTAGGCCGCGATGCCGCCGGTAACGCCCAGAACCACCGTTTTGCCGTGTAGCATACAATCCATCCTTCAAACCGGAAGTCCGCGAGAGCAACGGGACGCCGAGGGCGGCGTCCCCTACGGAAGCGCATGGCCGTAACTTTGTAGGGGACGCCGCCTTCGGCGTCCCGTTGCCTGCCGTAGCGGGGGATTCTATTCCTCGTCAATATTCGTAGCCCGGTCGTAGGCGATCAGCCCGCGGTTCACTTCCTCCACGGCTACGCATACCGCCTTCACTTCCTTGGTGTCGATCAGCGGCTGCACACCGCCCACCAGTTGCCTGGCCCGTTTGGCTACCTCTACCACCAGCGTGTAGCGGCAATCTACCTTATCCAACAAAGTTCCGATGGGGGGATTGGTCATGGGCATACAAATTCCTCCTTATTCTACCGGAATGTCCGGGATGAACCGCGTGGTGCGTTGCCTTTCGGCGGCTACGATGGAGCGCAGCAAGGCCATGGATTTGTCCACCGTGTCGTTTACGATGACATACTGATACTTGGCGAGCTGATCGATTTCGCCCTTGGCGTTGTTTAGGCGGCGCTCAATCTCGCTCTGCTGATCGGTATTGCGGGTATGCAGGCGCTTGCGAAGTGTGGCATAAGAGGGGGGCAGGATAAACACCGTGACACAATCCGGCATGGCGGCGGCCACGCTGCGTGCGCCCTGGGAGTCGATGTCCAGCAGCACGTCGCGCTCGGCTTCCAGGAGGCGCCGCACCTCCTCCCGCAGGGTTCCATAGCGGTTGCCGTGCACCAGGGCGCACTCCAAAAAGTCGCCGTTGTCCACATGGCGCTGGAATTCGTCACCGGATAAGAAGTGATAGTGTTTGCCGTTTTCTTCGCCCTCGCGCCGTCCCCGTGTGGTGGCCGATACCGAAAACTCAAACCGTGGATCCTCCTGAAGCAGCTGGGTACACAGCGTGCCCTTGCCCGCACCGGAAGGGCCGGAGATGACCAGCAGCATGCCTTTTCGTGTGTATGGCATGGGTTAATCCTCCTCTTCGTCGGCGATGCCGGTATTTTCCTTAGCGCTTAGGCGATGGGCCACGGTTTCCGGCTGCACCGCCGATAGGATCACATGGTCGCTGTCGGTGATGATCACAGCCCGTGTGCGCCTGCCGTAGGTGGCGTCGATGAGCTGGCCCCGCTCCCGGGCGTCTTGTACGATACGTTTTACGGGCGCGGAATCCGGGCCCACGATGGCGATCAGCCGGTTGGCCGATACGATATTGCCAAAGCCGATGTTAATGAGTTTGATGCCCACGCGTACCTCCTTGGGTTTTTGGAAACGTTACTCGATATTTTGCGCCTGCTCCCGCAACTTTTCGATCAGGCCCTTTACGTCTACCACCCGAGAGGTGATCGCCAGGTCTGAAGCCTTGGAGCCGATGGTGTTGATCTCGCGGTTGAGTTCCTGAATCAAAAAATCCAGCCTGCGGCCCACGCCATCGGTTCCGGAGAAGGCGGCGCGCATTTGCTCGATGTGGCTGGCCAGGCGGACAAGCTCCTCGTCGATGGCGCAGCGGTCGGCATAGATGGCCACTTCTTGGGCCAGGCGTTGGGGATCGACGGGTGTGTCCAGCAACTCGGCCAGGCGGCCTTGCAACTTTTCTTGATAGGCGCGTACCACCAGCGGGGCACGCTCGGCGATCTGGTTGGCGGCGGTTTCAATATTGGATAACTTTGCCAGCATGTCGTCGCGCAGCGCCTCGCCCTCGCGGGTACGCATGGCGCAGGCCTCATCGCAAGCAAACCTCAGCGTTTCTTCCAGCAGGGCGATCACCGCGTCGCGGTCTTCCTCCTGTTCGGATACCACCAGTACATCGGGCAGGCGCGCGTAATCGGCCACAGATAACCCGGTGTCCGTTTGAACGGTAGCATGGATGCTATCAAATGCGTTGCGATAGGCCGAAAGCAGCGCGGTATCCACGCTCACCGTGCGGGCGTCGGTGCGGGTGTTTCGGTAGTTGATGGTTACATCCACATGGCCGCGCCGTATCTGGGCGGATAGTACCTTGCGGATGGGATCCTCTAAAAAGCCTAGGGAGCGGGGCATACGAAAGGCGATATCCAAAAACCGATGGTTTACGGTTTTGACTTCCACAGTCATTTCACGGCCATCCTGTTGGTTTTGTTTGCGGCCATACCCGGTCATGCTTTGCACGCTATATCCTCCACACGCTTTTCATCGGATGAGATCATACCATAGGATGGGGGAATTGGCAAGATTATGGCGCGCCCAACGCCCGATAAATCTCGTCCCCCTCCGGCGGGGGCAGGGGTGTTTCGCGTTGGCCGCACAGCAGAACTCGCTCCGGCCCGGCAGTAAATTCGCCGATGATGGCAGCATGAATTTCCTGCTGGCCGAGCGTTTCGCAAAGCATTTCGCCGTTTGGGTGGGCGATCAGCATCACCCCGCTGGAAATCAGCCGCAAGGGGTCGATGCCCAGCGCATCGCATAGCTTGCGTGTAACCGGACGCACGGGGATGTCGTCCAATCGCAGGCACAGGCCCAAACCCGATGCCTCGGCCATCTCCCAGGCTGCGCCCAGCACACCGCCCTCGGTGGCATCGTGCATGGCGGTGGCTCCGGATTGGGCGGCGATCCGGCCTTCGGGCAGTACGCTCAGTTTGCCGATCAGCCTATGGGCCTCCGACAATTCTAGCTCGGTAAGCGAGTTGCGCAGTTTGTGAGCGGCATCTTGGGCCAGGATGGCCGTGCCCTCCAAGGCGGCTTGTTTGGTCATCACCAGGGCGTCGCCGGGGCGCGCGCCGCCGGTACGCTTTAGCGCTTCTAACTTTACCCGCCCCACCACCGTGGAGGAGAGCACCATGCGCCGCACCGCATCCGTGACCTCGGTATGACCGCCGATGATTTGCAGGCCTTGGGCGGCGGCTTCTTCTGCCGCCTCCCGTACCACCTTGCCGATATCTTCGGGGGTAGCTTCCGGTGGGGCCAGCACGGTGAGCAGTACACCCAGGGGCTCCGCGCCCGCCGCGGCCACATCGTTCACCGAAACCTGCACGGCCAGCTGCCCAAGCTTTGAACCCGCTGCGGTGATGGGATCGGTGGATAATACGCAGGCTTCATCGCCAAAGCGCAGGGCCGCGCAGTCCTCGCCCACGCCCGGACCCAGCAGCACATCGTTGCGGTTGGGGCCCAGCTCGGACAAAATGAGCCGTTGTAATTCAAAGTTGGTTAGTTTGCCTGTGCGCATATCTTCATCCTTCACCAATCATTTGCAAAAACTCAGCTTCGTCGATTACCCGGACACCTAGCTTTTGCGCCTTGGCCAGCTTGTTTCCGGCGGCCTCACCGGCCAGCACCAGGCCGGTTTTGGCCGATACGCTGGACACGGTTTTGCCGCCGTGGGCTTCGATCAGTTTTTCGGCCTCGCTGCGGGCAAGGGTGGGCAGTGTGCCGGTGAGAACCACGGTGAGGCCACTGAGCGCACCTTGTTTTAATTCGGCCTGCATGGGTTGCGGCGACACCCCAGCCTCCAGCAGCCGCCGCACCAACGCCCGGTTTTCCGGCTGGGCAAAGTATTCTACGATGCTAGCCGCTACCACCTGGCCTACTTCATCTACTTGTTGCAGCGTCTCCTCGCTTGCCGAGGAGAGGGCCTCCAACGTGCCAAAGGCCCGGGCCAAATCCCGGGCGGTTTTGCGGCCCACGTTTGGGATGCCCAGCGCAAATAAAAAGGCATCCAGCGGGCAATCTCGGCTTTTTTGCAGTTCTTGTTGCAGCTTATCGGCCTTTTTTGCGCCAAAGCCCCGCAGGGCTATCATCGCTTCAGGGGTCAAAACGTACAGACCGGCGGGATCGCGCAGGCTCAGTTCGTCGTAAAACAGCTCGGCGGTTTTTTCGCTGAAGGCCTCGATGTCCATGGCGTCGCGACAGGCAAAATGGGCCAGCCGTGCCACGGTCTGCGGGCGGCAAGTGTTGCGATTTAGGCAAAATAAATGCGCTCCTCGCTCGGCCAGGGGTTGTCCGCAGGCCGGGCAGGCGGCGGGCGGTTCGATGTTGCGCCGGCCTTCGGTAGTGTCTTCATCTACCACGCCCAATATCTCCGGGATTACGTCGTTGGAGCGGCGCACCCACACCCGCGCGCCGATGCGTATTTTTTTGCGCTGGATATCACCCCAGTTATTGAGGGTGGCCCGCTGGATCGTGGCTCCAGCTAACTCAACGGGAGCCAGATGAGCCAGGGGCGTAAGCTTGCCGGTGCGGCCCAACTCCCAGGTTATGTCCAGCAGCTCGGTGGTGGTCTCTTCGGCTTCGAATTTATAGGCCACCGCCCAGCGGGGGAATTTGTCGGTATAACCCAGGACGTTTCGGGTAGCTTCGTCGCAGATTTTGATCACTGCGCCGTCGATCAGGAAGTCCAGCTCGTTTCGGCGGGCGTCGATATCCTGCACTAGTTGCAACGCTTCATCAACTGAATGGGCGATCTGAAAGTAGGGGCTCACCGGCAGTTGATTCTCTTGAATAAAGGCCATCATCTCGCGATGATCGGCAAAACTTTTTTCTTCAATATAACCCACTTGATAAAAGAAAACGTCTAACGAACGCTCCGCCGTTACTTGAGGATCCAGGTTGCGCAGCGCACCGGCCGCGCCATTGCGGGCGTTTTTCAGTGGCTCAGCGTGGGTTTTGTTGTATGCTTCCAAAACAGAAAGGCGCATGATTGCCTCGCCGCGCACCTCCATGCGACCAGCAAACGAAACCCGCTCCGGCACATGACGCACGGCCCGTGCTTGGGCGAGAACCGCCTCGCCCACCTCGCCGTTGCCCCGGGTGGCGGCCTGGGTTAGCACGCCGCCCTCGTAGGTGAGGTTGATGGCGATGCCGTCGAACTTATACTCTACGGCATAACACAAAGGCGGGAGCGACCCATCCTTCTCCCGTAGTTTTTCGCAACGGTTTGCCCAGTCGGCCAGTTCTTGGGGGGACTGGGTCTTGCCCAAACTCCACAGGCGAGCCAGGTGCCGGTGGGGCGCAAAGGCCGCAAGGGTTGCTCCGCCCACCTGACGGGTGGGGGAGTCGGGCAATCGCACACCGGTTTCTTCTTCCAAACGCCACAGATTATCGTAAAGGGCGTCCCACTCTTTATCCGATATCAGCGGTTGATCCAGCACGTAATAAGCGTGGGCGGTTTCGTTCAGGCGATCCACCAACGTGCGCATGCCTTCCGGCTCGGGTGCGTTGGTGGCGGTTTTATGTTCCATGCGCGACGCTCACTCCTTCAATCGGCGGTAAGACGATGGTGGGGGCAGCGGGACGCCGAGGGCGGCGTCCCCTACAGGGTTACGGCCATGCGTTTCTGTAGGGGATGCCGCCCTCGGCATCCCGCCGCTTTTGCCTAATCTATTTTGCAACTTTTACAATGGGCGCGATGGATATAGCAAATTCCTTTGCGCCGTAAGCGGCAAATTCAATGGTAATGCGGGCGTCGGCGCCTTTGCCGTTAAGACCGGTGACATTGCCTTCGCCAAATTTTTTGTGCAGAACCCGGTCGCCCACGTCAAACAACGTGGGCCCAACCGCCTGCCCGGCAGCAATGGAAGGCACCATCACCGCGTTGCCAAAGCCCTTTTGTACGCCAGGTATGCGCAGCGTGCCTGCACGGCCGCCGCCAAAGTCGGTGATGGGTTGGCGTTGGGCGCGGGCGCTTTGTGGCTCCCGGCGCTCCTGGCCGGTAGAAGGGAAAGCCGTTTCCTTGCGTAAGGCGCCGCTTTCGTCCAGCAGCCGCCGGGGAATTTCACTTAAGAAGGGGGAAGGGGGATTGTGCAGCATTTGGTTAAACAGCATGCGTTGGGTGGCGTGGGAAAGGTGCAGCATATCCCTGGCGCGGGTGATGCCCACATAGCATAGACGGCGCTCCTCTTCCAAACGTTCCGGGTCCATCAGCGACCGGCCGCTGGGGAAGATGCCCTCCTCCATGCCGGTGATAAACACGATAGAGAATTCCAGGCCCTTGGCGCTGTGCAGCGTCATCATGGTAACGGATCGTTGCTCGCCTTGCAGGCCGTCTAGATCAGTCACTAAAGCAACGTTCTCTAAAAAGCCTTCTAAAGTGGGCTCCTCGGCCTTTTGTGCAAATTCCTGTACCGCGCCGCCGAATTCCTTCATGTTTTCCAGCCGGTTTTGCGCTTCTTCGGTACGCTCCCGCTCATATTGGGCGGCCAGCCCGGTTTCTTCGATCAGCAAGTCTACAAAGGCGGGCAACTCCATGGTGTGGCGCAGGGCGGTGAGTTTGGTGAGCAGTTGGGCAAAATCGCCTACGCACTTGCGGGCACGGGAGGCTAGGGATTCCGGTGGCTCCAGCATCGCCGAAAAAAGCGAATACTGCTTTCGTTCGGCATGGCCTACCAGCTCTGCGATCGTAGCATCGCCAATGGAGCGTTTGGGTTGGTTGATGATCCGGCGCAGGGACACGTCGTCGGCGGGATTAACGATCACCCGCAGATAGGCCACGATGTCGCGAATCTCCTTGCGGTCGTAAAAGCGTGTGCCGCCAAATACCCGGTAGGGGATGCCCGCGCGCACCATCATTTCTTCCAGCACGCGGGATTGGGCGTTGACCCGGTACAGCACCGACATCTTTTGATAGCTATGGCCCGCTTGGGTGAGCTGATGCATACGGTCGCAGACCCAGGCGGCTTCCTCCCGCTCGTCTCCGGCCTTAAACAGGCAGATGGGCCGCCCTTCGCCGCGTTCGGTCCACAGGGCTTTCTCTTTTCGGCCCTCGTTGCGGGCGATCACGTTGTTGGCGGCATCCAATATATTGGCGGTGGAGCGATAGTTCTGCTCCAGCTTGATCACCGTGCACGGGGCAAAATCCTGCTCAAAATCCAATATATTGCGCAGATCAGCGCCCCGCCAGCCGTAGATGGACTGATCGTCGTCACCTACCACGCATAAGTTTTGATGGGTGGCAGCCAGCAGTTTGATCAGCATGTACTGGGCATAGTTCGTATCCTGGTACTCATCTACGTGGATGTATTCAAAGCGCTGCTGATAGGCCTCCAACACCGGCGGGTGGGCGGCGAACAACTCTAGGGTTTTGACCAGCAGATCGTCAAAATCCAGGGCGTTGGCGGCACGGAGCCGCTCCTCGTAAGCCACGAACAGATCGTGGACCATTTGCATGCGAAAATCCCGGCTGGAAGCGGCAAACCACTCGTCCGGGCTGAGCAATTTGTTTTTTGCATCAGAAATCTTTGACTTAACCTCCCGGGGGGGAAGCAGCTTATCATCAATGTTTTGTTTTTTGAGCAGCTCCTTAATCAGGGTCATCTGATCGTCGTCATCGTAGATGGTGAAGGCACGGGTATACCCCAGTTTGTCGATGTCCCGGCGCAACATCCGGGCGCAACAAGCATGGAAGGTACACACCCAGGCTTCGGCGGCGGCCTGGGGAGCCAGGGAATCCACCCGCTCCCGCATCTCGCGGGCGGCTTTGTTGGTAAAGGTGATGGCAAGGATCCGGTAGGAGGGGACGCCCTTGTCCAGCAGGTTGGCGATGCGATAGGTTAGCGCCCGCGTTTTGCCGGAGCCGGCCCCGGCCAATATCAGCAGCGGGCCCTCGGTGGTTTCCGCCGCCAGCCGCTGCTGCGGGTTGAGCATGCTCAAGTCCATTACGCCTTTCCCTCCATTCCCTTTCCAACAACTCGGTCTAGCACGGTGTTGTATCCATCGGAGCCGTAAGTTAAACAACGATTGACCCGGCTGATGGTGGCGGTGCTTGCGCCGGTTTCGCCTGCAATATCTTGATACGTAATTTGCTCACGGAGCAGGCGCGCCACCTCGATCCGCTGGGCCATTGCTTGCACCTCGGTGATGGTGCAAAGGTCGTCCAGCAGTTGATAACACTCCTGTGGGGTTTCCAGGGCGAGCAGCACGCGCACCAGCAGGTCGGTTTGGGGATTCCTGCGCGGCATCTCTTTTTTGTCCTTCATTTTGAGGAGCCTCCATTATGCTCTTAGTATAAAAAGCCGCCAAAGGCGCCCGACCTTCGGCATGCTCCGTGGCGCGGAATATAAAAAGAGTATAACATAAATTGGCCGGAAAAGGAAGGTCTGGCGGCTTTTTTTATAGAGAAAGCGGGGTTTTGCCAACCGGGCGCTTCCATAGTTTTCCCATTTTGGTGTGGTGTATGCGGGGTGGGGGCGTTGTTGGTCGGTTTATGCATGTTGGTGTGTAAAAAGAATGCCTTTGGTTCATTTGCCAAAGTGCTTGTGTTCAGTCATTGAGTGTGCTACTATATATAGTGTCATGGAGCTGTGGCAATGCGGGAAAATCCTAATTTATGGGAGCGCCAAATGAAACATGAAAAAATGATACTCGTTGAAGGTGTATCAAATGCAGGAAAAACTGCTCTTTGTAAAGGCTTATCCGAAACCTACGGATTTGTAGTCATACCAGAAGGTATCAGGTATCTTGAAAAACAAACTGGAAAATTTGAGGCTGAACTAATGAGCATACCTACAACCCTAGAAATTGAATGCAATAATCAGAAAACTCTTTTCGATATGGAGCTGCAAAGAATTATTGATGCTAATCGCCTTTTGTCGAAAAGCACCAGCGTTGTTATCGACAAATCCGCTCTTTCCATTATGTCGACGGCGTTGGCTTTTGAAAAAATAAAAGGACTTAAAGGTGCATTTGACCATGTGAATGTTTTGTACAGTAAGTATAGAGAGGATATTTTGCAACAATCTTTAAGAGAGCCAAATGGTATCGTCTTATTATCCGTTTCTCATGATAGTGCGAGGGCTAGGAATGCTAAGCGAAGCCACGTTCTAGAAGCGGATTGGATTTCGGAAAAAATCCAAACAATTCAAGATGGATTTTTGAAAAACTGGATATCAAACATGCAGATTCCATCCATAATCATCGATACTTCTCCAAAAAGTTTGCTGGAGGTATTGGATGAGGTTGCTCGGTTCATTTTTAACTTAGAGTAATAGCAGGCGAGGTAAGTATTAATGGTAGATTTGCATTGCCATACGAAACATTCCGACGGGACATGGAATACCGTACAGCTCTTGCAGCAAGCAGAGAGGAAAGGAATTACTCTTCTGTCGATTACAGATCATGACACATTAGAGTCCTATTTTGATTTGTTTGGTATGGATTATTCACAATACTACTCAGGGGAAATTCTTGTCGGTTGTGAGTTTGCTGCCGTTTTTAATGGCATAAGAATTGAATTGCTGGGATATAGCTTCGACTTATTCGTTGTTCAAAAATGGCTAGATGATTTCTATCGGAGGGTAGAGAAAAAAAAGAGCTTTTGCGAAGAGTACGATCAATTATTGGCGTTGTGCAAAAAACATAATGTAGCTGTAGATGCTGGTGATATGATTAATCCATCTATAGAGTATCCAATAGCAGCAATACATAGAAATATCAAGCAGCACCCGCAAAATCGCCATTTATTTGATAGAGCGAGTTGGGTTAGCCAAGAAGTTTTTTTCAGAAACTGCACGTGCAATGTTAATTTTCCTTTGCATTTAGAGTGCTCTACTCAAGTTCCGAAAGCAGAAGATATTGCAGACGTTATTAGAGAAGCTGGGGGTTTTGTTTTTCTTGCGCATGCTTTTGCTTATTCTTTGAGTGATTACAATGCTTTTCTAAATCAAATAGCCGATGCAAGAGGGATTGATGGTTTAGAAGTGTATTGCTCAAAGCATAGTACAAGCCAAGCAAATTATTTGAGCAATTTTTGTCGAAAGAGGGGACTGCTAGTATCTGGTGGTTCAGATTGTCATGGAATGAAGAATCCGTCAAGAAAGCTAGGCACTGGTTTTGGAGGTTTATGTGTGAATGAAAAGGAAATAATGGCTTGGGCCGGACAAAGGAATTCAGATCAATATAAAGTGCACAACTAGAGATAGTTGCGTTTTCTTCAGAAATATTACCTTGCTGTTTTATGTTTTTTTAATTGCAAGTTTATTAGGCTATATATCGGCCCTAGGTTAGATAAGAGAAAAGCAAAGGCTGTTGAAAAAAGCAAAGATATCCTCTTTGGCTTATTCATTCCGTGCATATATGCAATTTTTAAAGGATAAGTATATGTGCATGCTATCATGAAAATATAGGCGGCCAGTGCTGAAGTAAGTGCGATTACATTTGTTGCGCATATTGAATAAATGAAGGATAGAACGACACAAAAAGGGAAAAAGAGCCACGACAGGGTTCCGCGAATTTGATTCAGCCAAAAAAGGAAACCGCTCAATGTACGACGGCCGCTTTTTTCGACAATGGAATTGTATATGCTTGTGAATTGAAAAGCAGTTCTAAACCATACGGCATGCTGTTTGACTTGGGTACGTAGATAATTTGGAGTTTCGGCCAACTCCAATGAAGGAAGGGCGCAAACGAAAATGTTTTCGTGTCGCAGATAGAAGCTCATGTATATATCTTCACACCAAAAGTCTGTTTGAAATCCTCCCATTTCTAACAATTTATCCAATCTAACGAACATACCATGTCCCACTACATGATTTCGTAGCAATTGTGAGCGCATAAAGCTATTCATGAGTCCATTCCTTAGTTCAAAATTTGATTGGTACATAGCAAACCCCTTCATTATTGGGGATAAAGCATTTACATTTGATATCATGATTGAGTATTGTTGCATAATTACAGGATTTTTATTGAGATGAATACACTTTAATGTATCCCTAAAAGTCTCTTTATCAGGCATGCTGTCAGCATTGTATACGCAAATATATCTTTTCTCTTTAGGAATAGGGGAGGGGAGCAGCTCTTCCAGATTTCCTAATAGAAAATTCAATTGGTCGGCCATGTACCCATTATTATGCGGGTAGTGAATGATGTGCAATCTATCCTCAAGGTGAAGTCTTTTAATGAAGCGCTGAACAATTTCAAAAGTGCTGGGTGCAATATGTATCGCTTCTTCTACGGCAGATACTGTTTTGTCAGGATTGTGCTTACAGAAAATCTGTAATGCTTTTAGATTGGATGTGGGCAAAATGGTGTTATACTTGTTAATCAAAACACTAATATCCACATTGCGCATCAGGTCTTTGACGAGCGCTTGCTTATTTGCTAGGTTTGCTTGTTTTTCATAGCTTTCTTTTTCAGTAGTGACAACAATGATCGATATGTTTAAATGCGCTGGTGCTATTTTTAGAAAATGCAAGAGCGTTGTCTCAATTATATCCTGCTCCCTTAAGCAAGGAATGACGACCGATATTTGACAATCGCTGCTGAGGGGTGCAGAAAGGTACCGCATTTTTAGCTCCTTGTATTTTTTGCAAAACACAGAAGACTTTACCCAATTCCAAATGCCGATGAGTAGTTCCAGCAGAAGGAAGATTTGAAGGAAGAGCGGAATATAATTTCTTAACATGGTTAGGACGTCAAGCCTCCCAATTCAGCGTTTTGATCATTGATGGAAAGAATAAGCAATGGTATATTAGCACACAACCAATTATGATGCAAGACCCCTTTAAGGCGGTTTGTTTTCATCTTCCGAAAACGTGCATAAACCCTTGCGCGATAAAGCCATTTATGCTACACTACGCATGAAGAAAACGTTTTATTACATGCGAAAACTTCATAGGAGGAGCGTTATGCAATACGGTCATTTCGACGAAAAAAACAGGGAATATGTTATCACCAATCCCGCCACGCCGTCGGCATGGGCAAACTACCTGGGTTCACCCGAGTACGGCGCGATCATTTCCAACAATGCGGGCGGCTATAGCTTTGTGAAATCAGGAGCCGCCGGGCGCATTACCCGGTATCGGTTTAATTCGGTGACGGCGGATCAGCCCGGCCGGTATATCTACATTCGTGATATGGAGGACGGCGATTATTGGTCGGCATCCTGGATGCCTGTGGGCAGGTCTTTGGACGCCTATCGTTCGGAATGCCGCCACGGCACGGCCTACACCGCCATCGCATCCCAGTATAATGAAATTAAAACCGAAACCCTTTACTACGTGCCCCAGAACGCTACCCACGAAGTATGGCGGCTGCGCGTTACAAACGAGAGCGCCAAGCCACGCAAGCTGGCCATCACCGGCTATGTGGAGTTCACCAGCGACCCTTTCTACGAGCAGGATCAGGTGAATCTGCAATACACCCTTTTTATCACCCGCACATACTTCCACGGCAACCATATCTTACAACGCTTTAACGAAAACTTTGCCGATCCCACCAAAGAACGTTTCTTTGGTGTGATGGGCGCGGATGTAAGCGCTTATTGCGGCGACCGGGACAAGTTTGTGGGCTCCTACCGGGGCTACCACAATCCTGCCGGTATCGCGGAGGGACTAAAGGGTGATCTGAATTACAACGGCAACTCTTGCGGTGCGCTGCAGAGCGATATTGTGCTGCAGCCGGGCGAATCGAAAGAGATCATTTACTTGCTTGGCCAAAAGCCCCAAGCCGAGGCCGCAGCCCTAATCGCCGGTTACAGTGCGGCTGGCCGGGTTGACCGCGAGTTGGCGGAACTAAAGGCCTTCTGGCATAGCAAGCTGGACAATCTGCAGGTAAAAACCCCCGACGATAAGTTCAACAACATGATCAACGTGTGGAACGCCTACCAATGCTTTATCACGTTCCTATGGTCGCGGGCGGCGTCGTTCCAGTATTGCGGCTTGCGTAATGGGTTCGGCTATCGGGATACGGTGCAGGACATTCAAGGCATCATCCACCTGGCGCCCGACTTGGCCCGCAAGCAGCTGGAGTTCATGCTGTCGGCCCAGGTGTCCAACGGCGCGGGCTTGCCCTTGGTGAAGTATGATCATAACCCCGGCCATGAGGATACGCCCGACGACGCTTCTTACGTAAAGGACACCGGCCACCCTAGCTACCGTGCCGACGATGCGTTATGGCTTTTCCCCACCATCAAAAAGTACATCGATGAGTCGGGAGAAATAACCTTCCTGGATCATGAGGTGCTGTTTGCCAACGTGAACGAAAAGGCATCGGTGTATGAGCACCTGAAGCGTGCCATACAGTTTTCCATGGACAACCTAGGCTCCCACGGCATGCCCGCCGGTCTCCATGCCGACTGGAACGACTGCCTGCGCCTGGGCAAGCGCGGCGAATCTACCTTTGTGCTGTTTCAGCTGTACTACGCCCTGCGCATCCTAAAAGGGTTTGCGGTGATCAAAGACGACAAAGTGTACGTTCACAAACTGGATGGGCTCTTGGCCGATATCAAACAGAAGATCGACAGCCTATGCTGGGATGAAGACCGCTGGATCCGGGGCTTCCGCGAAGACGGTACAATCATTGGCAAGCGGGATGACTTGGAGGCGTCCATGTGGCTTAATCCGCAGACTTGGGGCGTGATATCAGGGGCATCCACACCAGAGCGCGGGGCAAAAACCATGGATTCGGTCTATCGGGAGCTCAACACCCCCCACGGCATTATGCTGATGTATCCGGCTTACCAAAACCACGCTTTTGATGGCGCGCTGGCGGTTTGTTACAACAGGGGCGCAAAGGAGAACGCCAGCGTCTTCTCCCAAACCCAGGGATGGGCCATACTAGCTGAAGCCTTGCTGGGGCGTGGCGGCCGCGCGTATGAATACTGGCGTGGGGCCAGCCCCGCAACCATGAACGAAGATGCGGATCGCCGCGTGATTGAGCCTTATGTGCACGGCCAATTTGTGGAGGGCGCCGACAGCCCCTTTGCCGGGCGCGCCCATGTCCATTGGCTCACCGGCACCGCCTCCACGGTAATGGCTGGGTCGGTGGAAGGCATACTGGGCCTGCGCCCCACCCCGGATGGTATCTTGGTTAGCCCCTCCATCCCCACAAGCTGGACGGACTGGAGTATGGTAAAGAAGCTGCGGGGCAAAACGCTGCGCATCACCATTCAGAATCCCAATGGCTCACAGCACGGGGTGAAGGCTGTTACGGTGAATGGGAAAAAGCTGGACGGCGTTTTCATCCCCGATACTGCGCTAGCCGAAAACAACGACATATTGATTCAAATGTAAGGAGTTTACATGAGCGTTACCATACGTGATGTGTCCCAAAAATGCGGGTTGTCAATCTCCGCGGTCTCCAAAGCGCTTAACAATTATAGCGATGTGAGCGAGGAGACCCGCAGGCGCGTGTTCCAGGCAGCGGAAGAGCTGGGGTATTATCCCAATGCTGTGGCGCGCAGCCTAAAAACCAACCGCACATACAACATCGGCATCATCTTGGATGATGAGATGGATGATCACCTGCTGCACAGCTATTTTGTGGTGTTATTAAACGGCTTTAAGCGGGAGACCGAGCGGCTTGGCTACGCGATTACCCTGGTAAACCGCAACATCGGCACCCGGCGGTATACCTTTTTAGATCATTGCAGATACCGCAACCTAGACGGGGTATGCGTGCTGTGCGCAGATTTTTATGATCCGGAGATTGGCGACTTGGTGCGCAGCAGCCTGCCCACCGTAACCATCGATCACTTGTTTAGCGGCAAGGATTGTGTGCTCAGCGACAACAAACAGGGCATGCGGGATATACTCAACCATGTTTTGGCCATGGGCCACGGGCGCATCGCGCATATTTACGGAACGCCCGCCAGCGTAACCGATGCGCGGCTGGCTGCATACTACGAAGTGATGCATGAAAACGGTTTGGTATTGCCCGAAGGTTATGTGACGCAAAGCGAATATCACAGCACAAGATATGCTTTTGAGGCTACGCAACGTTTGCTGGAGCTGGATCCCCGGCCCACCTGCATCTTGATGACCGACGATTATTCGGCGCTGGGTGGCATGGAAGCCATTGCCCAGGCTGGCTTGCGCATTCCCGAGGATATCTCCATTGTGGGATACGACGGCAGCTTTATGTTGCAAAAGCTGCGCCCCCGCCTAACCACTTTGCGGCAAGACGCTGAGGCCATCGGGACCCGGGCGGCAGCCCGGCTGATCCAACGTATTGAAGACCCGTCGGCCCCGGCTGGGTATCCGGATATTGTGCCGGGCGTGTTGGTGGAAGGCGAAACCGTGATGAAAGTGAGCCCAATATGAACCTCTTTTGAGGCCTCTTATAACAGTATATGAACATCCCTTAAGGGGTGAAGGCACTTCTACTCTGGAACATGATTAGAGCACATTCGTGTCAGGGCTATGTTTTTGAAAACTCTAAAATTCTCAAGGAGGATGTATTGTGGACAAATTGAGAAATCTGGCAGCTGTCTTAATCAACGGGTGTTTGCCTCTTTTGGCCATACCGATAAATGGTTATTTGATTGATAGGAGTATACCGCAAGAGTATTCATTGCTATTTTTGATAGCGCTTTCTATCTGCATATCACTTTTTTTCTACTTTATTATCCCTGGTATTTTATTCAATCTATATTTTGTCAGGTGGATTTTCGACCCCCTCGCCAGATTTGAAGGCTGTTGGGCCAGTATTATTGATATAGAAAACAATACCGATGGCCGTGTATGCGGTTTTTTTAGGTTTATTTACGATAGACACGAAAGCAATTACTTATATGAAGGTCAAAATTATAATATAAAAGGAGAAACAATTACATCGTTTGCGGCGAGTGATATTCAATATAAAAAAGAGATAAATGGACTTCGCTTCTTTGGAACAGCTAAAAGAACCAATGAAAATCCAGCTGTTGTTAATAGGACGACTACTATAAATACATGGGGAGAAATAAGTTTTTCTGGAGGAAAAAAAGATCCTTCAATAAGAGCTTGAACTCAGTAAATGGCTTTTTTATTAATGACAGCAACGAACTCTTTAGAGCTAGGTATGTAGCAATGAGAGTAACTACTGGCAGGATAAGGCAACTAATGGAAATCCCAACAATGAGAAGTAAAAATTTAGAAATGCAAAATGAACGTGCAATATATGCAGTTAAGCACTATAAGGAATATAAAAAATCCTTTGTTGGTTTGTAGTTAATCCAATATTATGAGGAGCGGAAATGATGAAGAAACTCATGCGAGCAAAAACTGAAGAATGCTCTGGATTTTTTCGCTTTGTTCACAATAATGGGGTGCAAGAGTAAAAGATGGAGGTCATGTAAGAATAAAAATGGATAATATGCGGGGAACAATAGGCCACGACGCAACTTATTGTTCACTGTTAGTTGTTCACTTTTCATCCGCTTGCTCCATGGCATCGCGAACGATGCTCCAATCGTACCCGCGTCGGGCAAGGGCTGCTTGCACTTTGCGGCGTATGTCCCGGGCGTCTTTGCCATGGGTACGGGCCAGCAGCTTTTGTGCGTGGGCAGTGGCGGCGCGCAGTTGTTCTTCTTCATCCACCTGTGAAAGGGCGGACGCGATGGTGTCGCGGTCTACGCCCTTTTTTTGCAGTTCGATGGCGATGCGCCGCGTGCCCAACGCCTTGGTACTACGGGATTGAGCCCACCGCTCGGCAAACTCGGCGTCGTTTAGGTAGCCCTCCTGGGTAAGCCGCGCTACGACCCGCTCCCGGGCGGTTTCGTCATATCCGGCTTGCTCCAGGCGTGTGTTTACCTCCCGTGCTGTCCGGGGACGCGCCGCCAGGTAGGCAACGGCGGTATCCAGCGCAAAGCGATACCCCCGCTCGTGCATCCACGCGATATGTGCTTCTACGTCCAACTCATCGCCGGTGCGCAGGGGCCGTGCCCGAAAGAGGGGCGGGGGGATGCGCAGCGCCGGTTCATCTTCCAGCTCGATGCGTACGGCGCCGTGTTGTTTGCGTATGGATAAGATGGTGGGCATGTATTATCTCCTCAGTTTTTTGGTATAAATCTTGCCAAACCGTGCAAGCTACTCACGAAACGGACCCACAACAATCAAAGGAGGGAAGAGCTATGCAGGGACAAGCCCAGCAACCGCAGCTCACCGCAACCAACCTAAAGGTGCTCATCGACCAAATGAACCACGAGGCGATCGCAAAAAAGAAGTGCGAGTTCTTTTCGTCGCTGCTCGGCGATCCGGCGCTCAAGGGCATGGTGCTGACGCTGGCGCAGCATCATCGTGAGCACTACGACAAGCTGTTTAACTACCTCAACAGCCACCAGTAACAATAACAGCGATGGAAGGGGAATTCGAACATGAACCAAGGCCCGATGAACCATACAAACAACAGAACCGGCTTTCAGCCCAACATGGCCGGTTTTCAGCAAAGCGCCAACTGGACCGATGAGGAGATCATCTCCGACATTCTGACCACCGAAAAGACCATGGTAGGCTTTTATGGCGCCACTGCCTGCGAAACCACCTGCCCGAATCTGCGAAGGGTGCTGATGGACAACATGGCCTGCACCGTGGGCGACCAATATCAGGTGTTTGACCACATGCGCCAGCGCAACTGGTATCCGGTAAAGAACGCGCCCACCCAAGAGGTGCAGGACGCAAAAACCAAGTTCTCGCAAATGAAGAATCAGATTTGCCAATAAGGCTCATAAGATAAGCCTTGCGCATCAGCGGCTGTTTTCCGAAAGCAGCCGCTGCTTTAGCGCGTACAGGCCGTCGGACAGGTCTACCTTGTAGATGTGGGGCCTGCGCAAGCGCTTGTACTCCTCCCAGAAGGTATCCAAATCGCGTTGGGCGTAGGCGGTGATAGAATCCAAATCGGGGAGCTGATACACCAATTCTCCGTTCCGGAACACCGGCTCTAACAGATTGCGCATCGTATAATCCGTAAGGGTCATGCGCTTCCACGTGTTTTCGGGATCAAATATAGTGAGGGGCTTTGTGGGATCAAAGGATTCCTCCTCTAAAGCAATCAAGTCGGCGATGGCCATGCCGTCGGCCTTGTTGTAGATGCGCAGCACTTTTTTGATGCCCGGATTCGTTACCTTGGCCGGGTTATCGGATATTTTGATGCAGGGTTGCATTTCGCCGTTTACTTCCTGGGCGGCCAGCTTGTATACGCCGCCCAGGGCGGGATTGTCTTGGCTGGTGATCAGGCGGGTGCCTACGCCCCAGGTGTTGATTGCTGCGCCCTGGGCCTTTAGATCCCAGATCACCTCTTCATCCAGATCGCCGGAGGCCACGATCCGGGCGTTGGGGAAACCAGCCTCGTCCAGCATGCGGCGGGCGGTGCGGCTCAGGTAGGCGATGTCCCCGCTGTCCAGGCGGATACCGGCGGGCTCCTGCCCCGAAGCGCGCAACTCATGAAATACCTTGATGGCGTTGGGCACGCCGGATTTGAGGGTATCGTAGGTATCCACCAGCAGCAAGCAACCTTCGGGGAATACCTTGGCGTAGGCGCGGAATGCCTCCAGCTCGCTGGGGAAACTCATCACCCAGCTGTGGGCGTGGGTGCCCCGCACCGGTATGCCAAACAACACCCCGGTCATCACATTGCTGGTGGCAGTGCATCCGCCGATGATGGCGGCCCGCGCGCCGTAAATGCCGGCATCCGGCCCCTGGGCACGGCGCAGGCCAAACTCCAGCACGGCATCACCTTGGGCAGCCTGCACCACCCGGCGGGCCTTGGTGGCGATCAGGGTTTGGTGGTTGATGATGTTAAGCAGCGCGGTTTCTACCAGCTGCGCTTGCATGATGGGCGCGTTGACCCGCAGGATAGGCTCATCGGGGAACACCACGGTGCCTTCGGGCACGGCATCCACGTCGCCAGTGAAACGAAAGTCCGCCAGCGTATTTAAAAAGCCCTGCTCAAATACGCCCAAGCTGCCTAAATAGGCGATATCCTCGGGGGTAAAACGCAGATTGCGGATATAGTCGATGGCCTGCTCCAGCCCGGCGGCTACGGCATGGGCGGTGGTTTCGCCTTGCTTGCGGTAGAATAGATCGAACACCGCACGTTGATCCTGCATGCCAAAGTGCCAGTAGCCGTTCATCATGGTGAGTTCGTACAGATCGGTCATCATGGTTAGGTTGCGCATGGGATTGCACCTTCTTTGCTTAATTATTGATATAATGCGTAGGGGATATTGAAAACTCTCGCGTATTGCTCGGCAATACTGCCCTCTTTTACGCTCAAAGTGAGTTTGTTGCAGCCATAAAAAGCATTCTCGCCGATATGTATTACGCTGTCTGGGATGGTTACGTTGGTTAAGCTGCTACAGTTATAGAACGTATTGTGGCCGATAGTTGTCACGTAATCCGGGATGGTTACGCTGGTTAAACCAAGGCAACCATAGAATGCACCACCACCGATGCTCGTTACGCTGTCTGGGATGGTCACGCTGATCAAGCCACTACTCTCAGCGAACGCATTGGCACCTATAACCAGTATTCCTTCAGGAATCTTATACGTGCCTTCTTTGAGGCTCGGGAAAGAGACTAGCTTCTTTTGTTGCATATTAAAAAGCACGCCATCAATCTGCGCATATACCGGATTGTCGGATGATACATCAATGTATGCCAATGGACAACCCAGAAAGGGGTTTAAACCGATGCCCATTACACTGTTCGGGATAGCTGCACTGGTCAAGCTGCTGCATCCCATGAACGCATAATCACCGATGAATGTCACACCGTTCGGGATGCTTACATTGGCTAGACTGCTACATCCACTGAACGCATAGTCGCCGATGCTCGTTATACTGTCCGGAATGATCACGCTGGTTAAGCCTTCACACAATGAAAATCCCCAATCGCCGATATGCGTTATGCTGTCCGGGATAGTTACGCTCGTTAAGTCCCTACATCCATGGAATGCAAAGTTACTGATACTCGTTACCGCATATCCATCTAATTCACTCGGTATCAATAGATCGCCTTTTGGTTCTATCCCGTGCCTTGAAATCCTCGCGCCGTCACTCTCAAGTACATATCTCCATTGCCCGCTTGCATCCACCCTTGGCTCCCATTCCTCTGCGCCTGCATTTACCGTAAGCAGTGCCAATGCCGCGATCATTAGGCATGCACACGCTGCACTTCGTATCCAGCGGTTTTTTGTTTGCTTCATTTTGTTAATTCTTTCTTTTATAGAATTTCAACATGCTCGGGAACACCGTATTTTTCTTGTGCTTTTGCAGCACGTTCTAATAGCTCGCGGAGAGTTAAATCCTCCCACAAGTTTTCACGCCACTTGGTATAATCAAGTTCCAGCACTTCGTCTTTTTCCATTTCTCTTCCCCCTCCTCGGCTTAAACGCCTCAAAACAAAACGCCCCTGCGCACACCGCAATCTGTAACATAGCCGGTATCTGCCGCCAGGTAGGGAACAGCTGGATGAAAACCAAATTGCCCACGTCATACTGTTCTTCGTATCCCTGGCCAAAGAACAGCAACAACCCAAAACAAGCCGCCAACAACCAGAATGACGCATTCACAATTCGTACGGGCCGCCTTGTGGCCGCGCGCAACACGCATACGATCACGTTCACTCCCAGCAGGAGCATCACCAGCAATTGAGACATGGAGAACAGGCTCATACCATAGGCGTTGCGCTCAAATTCGCCCACGAAGGTCACGGCCAGCCCCAACGCCACCGAAAAAAGCAGCAGCGTATCGTGGATTGCCGCAGGTATTGTACGCGGCACATTTCGTCTTCGCGCAAAAAAGGCGATGGCTACTGCTACACAGCCTAGGGCGCACAGGATTTGCGTAATGCGAACATCTTGATTGATCATGGACAGGCTATCGCTGCGCAGGCCCTCGATCACGGTGCGGCCTGCCCCGTAGAGTATCACGTACCAGCAAAATACGTCGCCCGGGCGTTTGGCGTGGCGGCGTATGGCCAATAGTGTGATAAACACCAGCAGGTTCCATGCCGACTCATAAAAGAAAGTGGCCAGGTGCCAGTACCATACAAAGTCTTCGGTGCCCCGTATTTGCATGGGGATTTCTACTGCCACGGGGAAGAACTGCCACCCTTGCCACAGGGAGTCGTTGATGCGAAAGCCATAGGCCTCCATGTTGATGTAGTTGCCCCAGCGCCCGATGGCCTGGGCCAGCACCAGGCCGGCCACCACCATGTCGCACACGCTTAGGAAAGGCACGCGCCTGCGCCGCGCCGTAAACCAGGCCGCCAGCAAGCCGCCCATAATGGCCCCCGGAATGGCCAGGCCCCCTTGGGGCAGATCGAATATGCTGGCCAAATTGTCTTCAAACAGCATCCATTGAAAGGCCACGTAGTATAGCCGCGCCCCCACGATGCCCAGGGGGATGGCCAGCAGCGCAAAATCCAGCGAGGTATCCTTGGGCAGGCCCAAGCGCCTCTCTTCCCGTTTGCTCAAAAATAGGGCCACCAAGATGCCAACAAAAACGAGCAAACCGTACCAGGGAATGAACCCAAAGGCGTAGCGGTCTATCGGCGGGCGGCTGTACATTGTTTGTTGCCTCCATCTTTTGCTGCCGTCAGCTTTGTTTGTTTTCAGTATACTGCTCGTTATTTGGCATGTCAACAAACAGAAAGAACTTGCGCGCATACATTCTATTATCGTATAATGCATACAACACATAGGAGCAGGAGGCAGCGTATGGAGGACTACAAACGGGTTTTAGATCATCCCCTGATTCAGCACAAGGTTTCCCTGATGCGTGACAAAGAAACGGGCACCAAGGATTTTCGTGAGCTGTTGGAGGAAATCTCCACGCTGATGGCCTACGAGGTAACCCGCGACCTGCCCATGAAAGAGATCGAAATTGAAACGCCCATTTGCCGCACCAAGACCCGGGTGATCAGCGGCAAAAAGCTGGCGGTGGTGCCCATATTGCGCGCGGGCCTGGGTATGGTGGATGGCATCACCAAGCTGGTGCCCGCCGCCAAGGTGGGGCATATTGGCCTGTATCGGGATCCGGAAAGTTTGGAGCCCGTTGAGTATTATTGCAAGTTGCCGCCGGACGTGGGCGAGCGGGATTTGATCGTGGTGGACCCCATGCTGGCCACGGGCGGATCGGCGTCGGCGGCCATCACCTTCATCAAGCGCCGCTCCTGCAAGAGCATTAAGCTCATGTGCTTGATCGCCGCGCCCGAGGGCATTGAGAAAGTACACGAAGACCATCCCGACGTGCCGATCTACGTGGCCGTGGTGGATGATCGTTTGAACGAGCACGGTTATATCGTGCCCGGCCTGGGCGACGCGGGCGACCGCCTCTTTGGCACAAAATAGCGGCGGTGTAAAGCAGCGTAAATGGCCTAATTAGGTAGCAATAAGCGAGAGCGGGGTGTATGCCAACTCTCGTTTTTTTGATGCCATGGAACAGAGTGGCGATTTTAAACATATGAATGCAAGGGAATTATCTTATGAGGAGCTTTGCATATGAGCAAAAATAATGGCCATATTTCTCAACCCTGTTTACCAAACCGATGTGGGCCATGCCATGTGGGTTGTTGGATGCCATTTTTCCCATGCCGTTGCGAGCCGTGTCCTCCTCCGCCACCCCCGCCGCCCGTTATTCAATTTTCGGTGACCTATCTTTCAAACGGCGGAACCGGCGGCACAGTAGATACGGGCGTTGCTTCCGGCACCCAGTATGTGGCCAAAAACGATGCAGCCGTGGGTATAAGCCGCCCGGATTATGGCTTTGTTGGCTGGAATACCATGCCGGACGGCTCCGGCACAGCCTACGTGCCGGGACAGGTGATCACGATTGCCGCCAACTTGACGCTTTATGCACAGTGGGCAGCCCAACTGCCCATGTTTGACGTAACATATGATGCAAACGGCGGAACCGGCGGTACTGTGGATGCCGGCATTGCTTCCGGCGCGCGGTATGTGATCAAAAACGATGCAGCTGCAGGTATAAGCCGCCCGGATTATGACTTTGTTGGATGGAATACCATGCCGGATGGTTCTGGTGTAGCCTATATGCCAGGGCAAGTGATCACGGTTGTTGGCAACCTAACGTTATATGCCCAATGGACAGCCCAACTGCCCATGCTTGACGTAACATATGATGCAAACGGCGGAACCGGCGGCACAGTGGATACGAGCATTCCTTCCGGCACGCGGTATGTGGTCAAAAGCAATACAGCCATGGGTGTAAACCGACCCAATTATGACTTTGTTGGCTGGAATACTATGGCGAACGGCTCCGGCACAGCCTACATGCCGGGGCAAGTGATTACGATTACCAACAACCTAACGCTATATGCCCAATGGGCAGCACAACTGCCCACGTATAGCGTGACATATCATGGGGGTATCGGAGGAACAGGCGGCATGGTGGATGCCGGTCTTGCTCTCGACTCACAGTATGTGATCAGAAACGGCCAAGCTGCGGGCGTAAGCAATCCGAGCCATGCCTTTCTTGTATGGAATACCCGTCAGGACGGCCTTGGTGTGACATACGTGGCGGGGCAAGTGATTACGATTACTGACAACCTAACGTTATATGCCCAGTGGATATGGCTAGGCTAATGTGCTAAATATTAACAAACCCAGGATTTTGTGGCGCCAAAAACGAAAACCACAGCCCATTGTGGTTTCTTAAGCCAAATTTCAGCAAAAAGTTGCAAAAACCTCTATGCAAAAAGAAGAAAAGCGTGTATAATAACGTAATGGATATAATAATGGATATGAACACACGATGAATCCACTGCGAACCCAACGACTGGATGCGAGGGATGAGCATGCACAACAGAGTATGGTTAAGAATATGGATGTTTCTTTTAGGGGTAGTGATACTGTCGGTGCCGTTGGTTAGCGTTTGCGCGGCAGCAATAACGGCGACCCAGCCGCCCGTTGCCTTTGATGCGGAAAGTCACCGGCTGGTGTTTGACCGGGCTTCTTTGAGCTTGGCCCTGGGCGGAGAGGGTAGCGCTGCGCTGATGGCGGCCCTGGCGCCCACCTTGTCCGAGGAGGCCGAGGTCATTTTCCACTGGTCTACTGCCGATCCGGAAATTGCGATGGTATCGGATACGGGCGCTGCGGCCACCGTAACCGCGCTGCAAGGTGGCGTGACCCGGCTGATTGCCAAAGCGTCCATTCCCGCATGGGAAGTGGAATGGCTCGCCGAATGTGTGGTGTGGGTTCACGAGCCGGTGCGCAGCATCAACCTGTCCACCGGCCTGCTTGCCCTGCGGGCAAACGATGCCGACCGGGCCTTCGCCACCCTGGCCTATGCCATTCAGCCTGCCACCCACACCGAGGTGATCACCTGGCGTGTGGAGCAGGATGGTGGGGAAGGGGATGTGATTGCCTTTGATACACAAAGTGGCCTAGTCCGTGCCCTGCGCGAGGGCACCGCATACGTGGTGGCCGAGGCCAGCAGTGGTGTGTCGGCCCGATGCAGGGTGGTGGTGGAGCCAGCGGGAGAGGAACTTCCTAGGCCCCGCTCGGCCGTAGCCGGTGTGTCCGATGAGGATGTGCCGCCAGAAGATGCCCAGGATACAACGCCTGCCCAAAGCATAAGCTTTGCCGGGCTGGATACCGCCATTGGCATTCGCCTGGGCGATCCCCCCGTGGTTTTGTTGGATTCCCTGGTTTTTGCGGGGGAGGCTCCCCTTAAAGAGCAGTTGGCGCAATTGACCTGGCGCAGCAGCGATAGGCGAATCGCTCGGGTGGACGAAGGGGGCGCTGTTTATCCTGTAAAGGTGGGCAAGGCCACCATCACCGTGCGCAGCTCCGATGGGCGCCAAGCTTCCAGTTTGGTAACGGTGTACAGGCGGGATGCCCTTTCGGCCCGGCTGCATGCCAAGTCAACCGTGCGGCTCACGTTGGGGCGTACCCTTCGGCCCACCGTCGTTTTTGCGCCGATGCACAGTTACGCCGAGTTGCGATGGACCTCCTCAGACCCCACCGTGGCCTTCGTAGATCCAGGCAGCGGCCTCATCACCGCGGTGGGCAAGGGTACGGCCCAGATTACCGCTCAGGCGCTCAACGGCTCCATCCCAAACCTGTCCCTTGCGGTAATAGTTTCGGCGCCGATTACTTCATTAGTGATAGAGACAGACGCTTCCGCCCGAGCAATCCCCGGCCAAATATGGACACTGACGGTGATGCCGGAGCCGCCTTGGGATATCACCAGCGACACCGTGACCTGGTCGAGCAGCAACCCAAAGGTGGCTTCGGTAGACAGGCATACCGGCGTGGTGATCGCCCACAGAGCTGGGGCCACCGTGATTATTGCCAGGGCGACCAGCGGTGTTAGAGCCACTTATCCCGTTCGTGTGGACAATCCCATAAAAATCACCGAAAGCAAGACAGAATGGACGGAGTGGCCAAGTGCAAAAATTGATCGATGAATTAAGAGTGCGTGCGGCAGGTTTGGGTTTCAGTACGCTCTGGATTACCGATGCATCCCCCTTTGCTGATTGGGAGCGGGCGGTGCGGGCGAGGGGCGATGGGTTGGGCGCGTCGATACAGGCCGATCCGCGGGTGGTTTTGCCTTCGGCACGGTGCGTTGTGGTGCTGGCCTACCCCTATCAAGACGAGGCTGAGCCGGCCCCTCCCCAAGTGAGCGTATCCCAATACTACCTTGCGTCCCACAAGGCCTATCACGCGCTGCCTGCCCTGGCCGATTGGCTGCGGGGGTTAGGATTTCAGGCGGAACCGCGCCCTGGGCTGCCGGTAAAACCTGCGGCCCTTCGGGCAGGAGCCGGGCGGTATGGGCGCAACGGATTGCTGATCACCGAAGAGTACGGCGGCAACACCGCACTGGCGTTGCTGCTCACCGATGCGGAGCTGCCCCTAGATGCGCCCACCGGCGCCCTTCTTGCGGCTGAATGCCAAAACTGCGCTGCCTGCGTAAGCATCTGCCCCACAGGTGCGCTGGATGGTACGTCTGCCGTGGATACCACACGCTGCTTGCGCACTTACATGTTTTATCATGAGCCAGTGCCCGTTGAGTATCGCGAGATGATGGGCAACCGTTTTCTTGGATGCGACGATTGCCGCCGGGCTTGCCCGTGCACTGCCCGCATGGACAAAAAGACTTTGCCTGCGGAAACATTGCGTCTTACGTTGGATATGCTGCTGGGCTGCGACGCATCACGCTGTGAAGCCCTCAAACAAATCGAGGAAAAAGTGGGCGGCAACTATGCCCGGCTCAATCAAGTATTGGCCCAAGCCGCGCTGCTGGCGGGTAACAGCGGCGAAACCCGCTACCTGCCGGCGTTGATCCCACTATGCGAAAGCGAACACGTTCCGTTGCGGGAACATGCGCGTTGGGCAGTAAAAAAGTTGCAACAAACATAAAATCCTAGCGCAAAATGTAGAGCGGGAAATCGTGCGTTTCGGTATCAAATATGTTATACTGCGAGGTGGGTACGTGCTTTATGCCGAAGGGGCTGTAAGGATGGAGGAGAGGGTTAAAATGGCTGCGTTGTCCGGCGCTCCGGTTCAGGGACGCCGTGGGGACTGGCTCACCGAGCTGGTCTGGAAACGTGTGCAGCAACTCACCATTCTCTATCCCCAAGATATGCTGCTGGATGTTGCCAGCGAAGACGGGGAGCTGCTCCGCCGTATCGCAAAAATTGAGCCGGAAGCCGGTCTTGCGGGCATCTGTGCCACGCCCCAATTGGCGCGCACCGCCCGCTACCGCGTGCCGGAAGCCGATATCATGTACGCTGAGCTGGACGATTTTCCGTGGCTTGGCCAAAGTTTTGATGTAGCGATGTGCCTGCTGTCCGTATCGGCCATGCGGGATTTGTCTACCGTGCTGGCCGAGGTATTCCGTGTACTAAAGCCGGGCGGGCAGTTTTTGCTGGCCGCGCCTTGGCTCCCCGCAACCTTCCGCAAGTTGGCCAACCGCTTTTTGGTGGATGAATCCGAAGAAAGTGTGGCGGTTCTTTCAACAAAGGAGTTGCAGCGCAGTTTAGAGCAGGCAGGTTTTGCCCACATCAGTTTTACGCGCCTGATGGGGCTTCGGTGCGTTGCGGTAGGCTGGAAGCCGTACAAACAAAATGGAGGCACAGCATGAATATAAAGAAGTACAGGGTAACCGATGGCGACGGTTTTTCTTTGGCGGATTTTTGCCCCAAGGACACGGGGAAGTGCAAAGCATCCGGCGACGTGCAAAAAATCATCACCCAAAACATCAGCCAGATGAAGGAACTTCAAGACCGGCTGTATGCCGATGGAAAAACCGCTTTGCTGCTCATTTTTCAGGCCATGGACGCGGGGGGCAAGGACAGCGCCATCAAGCATGTGATGAGCGGCGTGAATCCACAGGGGGTTGACGTGTTTAGCTTTAAGCAACCCTCCAAAAAAGAACTTTCTCACGATTATCTGTGGCGGGCGGTAAAGGTGCTGCCCCCGCGGGGCAAAATCGCAATCTTTAACCGCTCTTATTACGAGGATGTGCTAATCGTTAAAGTCCACCGTCTCTATGAAAACCATAATGTGCCGGAGCGTTGCAAGGGAGAGGATACGATTGAAAAGCGTTATGCCCAGATCCGGCATTTCGAAGATTATCTATGGGAAAACGGCATTGTGACCGTAAAGTTCTTTTTGCATTTATCCAAAGAAATGCAGCGCCAGCGGTTTTTAAAGCGCATCAACGAAAAGGACAAGAATTGGAAATTCTGTTTGGGCGACATAGAGGAGCGGCAGTATTGGGACGATTATCAAGACGCGTATCAATCGGCAATCGCCGCCACCGCCACCAGGCATAGCCCCTGGTATGTGGTTCCGGCGGATAAAAAGTGGTTTGCCCGGGCCGTAATCTCCACGGCGGTGCTGGATGCGTTGCAACAGATCGATCCCCAATATCCCAAAATCACACACGCTCAGGAAGCCGAACTAGAGGAATGCAAACAAAGGTTGCTGGAAGAGGGCTGATATGGATCCGTATATCGGAGTTGAAGAACGTTTTGTTGCTTTTGCCGGGGGAGAACCTCGGATTGCCGCCGTCGTTGTGATCGGCTCACGGGCAAGAGACGACCGGCCTGCCGATGCGTATTCGGATTTGGATATACTCCTGGTTGTTGAAGACCCGGCTTTTTTTCTCGAAACCGACGATTGGCTGTGGCAAATTGGCGAATTCCACATTTCCTTTGTAGAAGAAACCATTGGCGGAGCCAAAGAGCGCAGGGTGCTGTTTGATGATGCGCTGGACGTGGATTTTGTGCTCCTGCCGGAGGCCGAGGCCTGGAGCGCCTTACGGAGCGCCGAGGCCATCGGCATACTCCAGCGGGGATATCGTGTGCTGGTGGACAAGCGTGGCTTCTTCGCGCTGTTACCCGGTATGAGCATTCGTCCTTCTGCTGCAACCCTACCTGATGAAGCTGAGTTTTTGAATAACATAAACGATTTTTGGTATCATGCGGTGTGGACGGCCAAAAAGCTGCTGCGCGGTGAGGTATGGATGGCCATATCTTGCCTGGATTGTTATATGAAACACAAGCTGTTATGGATGATAGAACAACATGCCCGAGCGACCCATGGGCCCCAACGGGATACCTGGTTTGCCGGGCGGTTTTTGGATACCTGGGCCGATGACGCTACCAAGGACGCATTGCGGCATGCCTTTGCCCGCTACGAAACCCAGGACATCAAGCGGGCGCTGTTTGAGACGATGGATTTATTTCGCAGCTTGGCGGTAGAAAGCACGGAAAAGCTTGGCTTTTGTTATCCATGCAAGGCAGATCGGGTTGCTACGCAATGGGTGATAGGGGCTCTGTATGAATGAAATACTCTCTTTGCTAAAATCCGAATACGGCATTGTTTCAAACGCCATTTTCCCCGTTCCCGGCGGCTTTTCCGCAAAGGCGACGTATCATGCAATGGGTGCGGACGGCATCGAATACTTTGTTAAGATATACGACAAATCCCTGCCGACCACCCGTTTTTTTGTGGAGCGGATCGACGCGTACATGCCGGTGCTGGCCTGGTTGTCGGCTTTGCCTGCCCTGAACGGGCGCATGCTTACGCCCATCCCCCTGCGGCATGGCGGGGCATACAAAGCCGAGACAAGGGACGACGTATGTGTGTTGTTTCGATATGTGCACGGCGAGGCGCCGGGCATAGAGGGAATGACCAACGCGCAGACGGCGGAGTTAGCCGAGGTACTGGCCCGCTTGCACGAAGTTGGTGGAACCGTGCCCTTTGAAACGCCTGGGCTGAACGAAGACATTTCATTGCCCTTCTGTGACCGGCTTTTGGCGTTTTTGGATGATCCGGGTGAACTATCGTTTCTGGTTGCTCCCCATGCACAGATGCTCCGTGGGGCGATAGGGGAAACCTTACGCCTGCGGGACAGGGTTCGGGTTGGGCATTCCCCGCTTGTGCTCTGTCATGGAGACGCCCACGGCAACAATGTGATCCAAAGCGGGCGCCTAGTGCTGGCCGATTGGGAGGATTTGCGCCGGGCGCCCCCCGAGGCCGATCTATTCATTTATGCGTGGCATCCACATGGCGAAACATTGCTTAACGCGTATGCCGCCGCCCGATCCGGCTACCGTATCAACCTCGAGTTGCTGCATTTTTATGTGCTGCGCAGGCGGATCGAGGATATTTGGGTTGATATACAGCGTTTGACCGAAGAGGCTCCAAACGAAGCCGAGGCTGCAAAGCATCTTGGCTGGATACAAAGCAGTATTGAGGCAATACAGGCATTGTATCGTTAATCAAATTATTTGCGTTTCCCACCCGGCTTGCCCTTGGCGCGAGGCGATGCTTTTGTGTTGGGTACACTGGTTTTTTTTGCACTGGGCGCGGCCTTTTTGATGGGTTTGCGCCAAGGCGGTACAAGGCATTCCCGCCCATAACCGATTAAATCTTCCCGCCCAGCTTTGGCCAGCGCCTCGCGCACCAGCCCGTGGTTGGCCGGGCGGCGGTATTGCAGCAATGCGCGCTGCATCGCCTTTTCACGGGTGGTGCGGGGCACGTATACTGGCTCCATGGTGCGTGGGTCTAAGCCGGTGTAAAACATGCAGGTGGAGAGGGTACCGGGCGTGGGGTAAAAATCCTGCACCTGCTCGGGCTGGTGGCCGGTGTCGCGCAGATAAAGGGCCAGCTCGATGGCCGAGGCTAGATCGCTGCCCGGATGGCTGCTCATCAGGTAGGGTACCAGGTACTGGGAGCGCCCCAACTCCCGGTTGATGGCCTCGTACCGGCGGGCGAAACTGTCGTACACCTGGCGGCTTGGCTTGCCCATAACGGCCAGCACCTGGGGGCACACATGCTCGGGCGCAACTTTAAGCTGCCCGCTTACATGGTGCTCACATAGCTCCTGCAGGAAGGCCGGATTGGGATCGGCCTGTATGTAATCGTAGCGCAGGCCTGAGCGGACAAACACTTTTTTTACGCCGGGCAATGTCCGTAGTTCCCGCAGAAGCTCTAAAAATTCCCGGTGATCTACGATCAGCTTGTCGCAGGGTTTGGGGAACAGGCATTGCTTCTTTGCGCAAGCGCCGCGCTTGAGCTGCCCATCGCAGGCAGGGCGGCGAAAGTTGGCCGTGGGGCCGCCCACGTCGTGTATGTAGCCCTTAAAGCCCGGCAGGTGGGTGAGCAAACGCGCCTCTTGCAGCAACGATGCCGGGCTGCAGGAACTTACGATACGCCCCTGGTGAAACGTAATGGAACAAAAGCTGCATCCGCCAAAGCAGCCCCGTGTGGCGGCCAGCGAGAATTTCACTTCTTCTAAGGCGGGAACACCGCCTGCTTCATCGTAGTCCGGATGCCAGGCGCGCTCGAAGGGCAGCGCGTATGCGGCGTCCAACTCGGCTCGGGTGAGGGGAAAGTCCGGCGGGTTTTGCATCAAAAAGCGGCGTTCATCCTGCTTTTGTGCCAGCGGTTTGCCACGATAGGGATCTTGCTGGTTGTGCTGGGCCAGAAAGGCCTTGGCATAGACGGCTTTATCCCGTGCGCAGGCCTGATGATCCGGCAGCATAACATAGTTAGGAGGCGGCACTGCCCCCATCCAGCAGGCGCCTCGCAGGGCGGGGAGTTCTTCGATTGACGCCCCTCGCTCCAGCCAGCGTGCCGTGGCCAGGATGGTGCGCTCGCCCATGCCGTACAGCAGCAAATCCGCCCCGCTGTCCACCAGGATGGAGCGGCGCACGGTATCATCCCAATAATCGTAGTGGGAAAAGCGGCGTAAGGAAGCCTCCACGCCGCCGATCACGATAGGCACATCCCCAAAGGCGCGGCGGATCAGGTTGCAGTACACGATGGTGGCGCGATCCGGCCGGCAACCGGCACGTCCACCGGGGGCGTAGGCATCGGAGCTCCGGGGTTTTTTGGCGGCGGTGTAGTGGTTCACCATGCTGTCGATCACCCCGGCGGACACCAAAAAACCAAGCCGGGGGCGGCCAAACCGGCTCACAGAGGCAGGGTTGCGCCAATCGGGCTGGGCCAAAATAGCAACCCGGTATCCAGCCTTGTTTAGCACCCGGCCCAGCAGTGCCGCGCCAAAGGAGGGGTGATCCACATAGGCATCGCCGCTTACGAACACAAAATCCGGCCCGTCCCAGCCGAGGGCGGTCATATCCTGGGCTGTTGTGGGTAAAAATGCTGAGCGCATGGTTTCCCCTTATACAATCGTCAATGTATGTTTCCCTTCCACGGAAACAATTTTGTCCGGCTCCACCTTGGCGAAAGACTCCGCGTCTAAATACAGGGAAAAGTGCGGATGGGTCTTGAGGATCGTGGCCGGAATTCGATTATTCACCGGATTTTGCAGGGTATCCCGCACCGCATCTGCCTTTACGGCAAAGGGCACGCTGGACACGATGCGCTCACACTGCAAAATCTGAAACGCCGTCATGGTTACGGCACGATCCGGCACCTCTTCCATGGAATCGAACCACTTTTCGCCTACCTGCTGGGCCTTGCAGCGGTCGTCCAGATATACGTAGATAAAGGCTTCTTGGGTATCAAAATCGGCGGGCGGATCGTTAAAGGCGATGTGGGCGTTTTCGCCGATGCCGATGATCCCCAGGTCGATGGGCTCGGAGCGTACGGCCTGGGTAAGAGCGGCCATGTTTTCCGGCGTGCCATCTACCAGATGCACCTTGCCGGGATTCGCCACATGGATAAAACGCTCTATTAAGTACTTGCGGAAGCTGGCCCGGTGGGTCATGGGCAACCCCACATATTCATCCAGATGGAACATCTCCACCAGAGCCCAGGGAATATCCTGCCGGGTGAGGGCGGCCAGGGTGGTGAATTGGGATGCGCCGGTGGCGAGTATGATGCGGGCTTTGCCGCGGCGATCGATGGCACTACGTATCATCAACGCCGCCTCGTTTGCCGCCGCCTCGCCCAGCTTTTCTGGATCAGGAAAAACAAAGATATTCATGGCTTTAGGTTTCCTTTCAGTTCGTATATTTAATATGCAATAAGCGTTTGATGATCTCCAGTTGCTCATGCCGGCTTATATCGATATCAATGCTCCGCCCCTCCACATAGGGCGTGGCGGCGCGGAAGGCCTCTTTGATTTCTTCGGGCAAAATATCGTCCGCCTCCACACAGGCTACCCCTCTTTCGCCCAAACCAATGCGCAATCTAAAACAATCTTTTAGTGGCACAAAAAAGAGCAAGTTTCGCTTTTTGCTTAGGAGCTTATAGGACCAACCGGCAGCCTTGCCGTAATGTTTCCATTCGCCGGTGATGGCAGGATAGGTGTTTTGCACATGGCCCTTTATTTCGTCCCATAGGGCATGGGTGTTGCCAAGGGCATCCGCAACCATGTCATCCTGTGGCATAATGCTTTTATCATCAAAAAAACTTACTGCCATAAAAATACCTCCTCTGCGCTTTTGTTCAGTATAACACACCATATATGACAAATGGAACGCTTTTGTGCACAAATATCATTTGACAATAGAACGCATGTTCGCTATTATGCAAACATCGAAAGGAGGGCATGGAATGGCAAAAAACAAAAAACCAGCGGTAACGGTACGCCATCGCACGATGAGCATACCCAAGGATCGAAGGTGGCTGGGCGTGGAGCGAGACCGAAACGCGGAGCTTGTGGAGTTTGTGCTGCCACGCGTGTATCAGGGCGTAGACCTGGCGGAGAAGACGATTTTTGTGGACACCATGAACGCGCAAGGCGGATTGTACGACACCGCTCAGCCCGAAAAGCATGTAACAGAAGAGGAAATTTACCTAAGTTGGGTTGTGGGGCCGCTGCCGGCCTTTACCGGCGGAAAGGTAAAAGTGCGGCTGCGTGCCATTGGGCCGGATTTTGTGTGGCAAACAGAAACCGGCGAATTTAACTTGGCCACGACTTTTTTGGGCGACGATCCGCCGAATCCGCCGGGTATGGGGTACTTTAACCTTGCGCTGCTGCAAGTGGCCGAGTTGCGCGACCAGGCGGCGCTTTCCGCCGCGTCTGCCGAGCAAAGTATTGCTGCCGCCCAAATATGGGCCGAAAGCTCCGGGTCTGCCGCCAGAGGCATGGAGGTGCTTAAACAGCTTACCACAGAGACCAGCGATACCGGCCCCATCGCCACGATCCACCCGGTAGACGGCCTGCCGTTGGATGTGGCGGCCCGGCTTATCGCCCAGCAGGCGGGAGCAGGCGATCCGTCGCCGGATAATGTGCGGCCCATCGTTGGGCAGAATGCGCTATCGATTGTACGATCAGGGGCAAATCTCTCCAATATGACGACATACAACTTTGTTAAGCCTGCAACCAGGACGCGCAATATACAAACGGGTATCATGCCGCCGGGGACTTATACGATATCGATGCAAATGAGCGGACAAGCAGGAGGGTTTTCGGGGTTTGGTTTACGGGCACAACGCTCCGCGTCCGACGAAGGGGGTGACGTTCCCGGAACGACGACCCTAAACTTTAGCGAGACATCTCCCACCAGGGTTGTCGGCACATTCGTGGCCCCCAATGGGTTTGCGGTGCTGTACTGCTATATACATGGTGATAATCCAGATGGAGCGACGGTTTCAATATCCGACATACAACTTGAGTTAGCGCCTGGCACAAACACGTTTGAGCCTTACGCAGGGAATGCCTACAACATCACACTGCCGCAAATGCTATATGGATTGCCGGGGGCGGAAGACGAGGTGCGGAACGATGGAACTGTGCTGCAAAACACGCGCTTGCAAGTCCTGAATGGTTCCGAAAGCTGGACAAACAGCGCGAATATATCCGGATCAACACTCGCAAGATTTTACTGCCCAGGAGGTGCAGTTGGGGCGTTTGCAAACGATATACCAGGCATATGTGATCGCTTTGCGTGGATATCTCCATGGGTGTTAAACATATCGGGCGAAGGATGCGGATGGGTTAACCAAGCATCGACCCGTTTTGACATCGTGATCGCAAAATCCCGGATACCGGGCTGGGATGATGCATGGGACGCCGCCCAAAGAGCAACCGTATTTAGGGGGTGGCTGGCTGCCAACCCTACCACGATTATAGCCGCGCTAAGGGCGCCCGGAGCGCTGTCGATCCCACCAATCACCATCCCTGCCCTGCCAGGCGTAAACAACATATGGAGCGATGGGGGAGGGGCCGTCACGGCGGCGGGGCGGTTGTCGCCGCAACATGCCCACAATCAGATCAATGCGCGCCTGGCGGCGCTTGAGAACCTAGCAACAATGAGCAAGTAACAAAAAATGGGAGGATAAGATCATGTATGATGTGTTAAAAAACCACCTAACCCACGGCAACTATACCCTTGAGGACGCGGAGGAGCGAATCGATTACTTTGTGGCAACAGGGCGAATTGCACCGGTCCAGGCGGCAGAACTACAGGGCATAGCCAACAGCAATGCCAGCAGTCCCGGCGGCTTGGCAGACGAGCTGCAGGCCCTGAGACGGGAGTTGGAAGACATCAAACGCAGGTTTGCCGGTGATGACACGGTATGTGATGATGAGGAAGCAGCATCATAATTTGCCTATTCTTTTACGCTCTTCTACCCAGCCCTCTTTGATTACCTGTCGTTGCCGGGCGATGCACAAGGAGGCGTCGGGTACGTTTTCGGTCACAGTGGAGCCTGCGGCTACGTAGGCATCCTTGCCCACCTCCACAGGTGAAACCAGGTTTACATTGCAGCCAATGAAGGCGCGGTCTCCCACTTGGGTACGGTACTTGTGCTTGCCATCGTAATTTACGAACACCACACCGCAGCCCAGGTTCACGTCTTCACCCAGATCGCTATCGCCCACGTAAGTAAGGTGGGAGATGCGGGTAAGATCGCCCACGGTGCTGTTTTTGATCTCTACAAAATCGCCCACGCGGCACCGGGCGCCCAGTTTTGTGCCAGGCCGCAAAAAGGCGAAGGGCCCTGCCGTGGTCTCGGCCCCTATTTCGGTTTCGACGGCCACCACGCTTTCTAACCTAACACCGTCGGCCAGGTTGGTATCCCGCAAGCGATTGTTGGGCAACAGGGTGCAGTTTTTGCCGATCACGGTGCGGCCCTCGAGCACATTGCCCGGATAGATCACCGTGCCCGCACCGATGCAAACTTCGGCGTCGATATAGGTCGCCTTTGGGTCGATCAATATCACGCCGTTTTTTGCGTGGGCGGCATTGATGCGGTCCCGGGCATCCGCGTTGGCAAAGGCGGGGAGTGGGGCAGCCTGGCTCATAAAAGGAACCTCCTTATTGATTCAGCAGCCAATCCGCAGGCCGGATCAGCGCCGACTCGTGCTCGTCGTCCACTTCATCCATTACCATCAGCGCTTTTGCAGATTCCAGACGCTTGCGTTCCGGCTCCATGGTGGCGATCACCACGCACACGCCCACCACCGTGACCGAAAACTCACGCATCATGTCCATCATGCCCTTGGCGGTGCCACCGGCTTTCATAAAGTCGTCCACAATCAGCGCACGCTGGCCTTCCCGCACTGCCCGGCGTGAGAGGGACATGGTTTCGATCCGCCCCGCCGAGCCGGAAAGGTAGTTGATGTTGACCGCCGGGCCCTCGTATACCTTGCTGCTTCGCCGCCCGATCACCAGGGGAACGCCCAGCGCCTTGGCAGCCATCAGCGCCACCGGGATGCCCTTGGTTTCCATGGTGAGCACAAAATCCGGCTCGTCGTGATAAAACTGCCCGGCCATAATCGCGCCCATCTTTTCCACCAAGTCGGGCATAGACAGGATGTCGGCCATGTACAAAAAGCCGCCGGGCAGCACCCGGCCCGGCTCGGCCAGCCGGTTTGCCACCGACTGCACAAAATCCAGCGCCGCGGCTTGGGTGATTGCCGGGCGGTACCGCACGCCGCCTGCCGCGCCGGTTACGGTGTCCAGGCAACCGAGTTGGAACGTGGCCATGGTGTCAGCCAGGATGTCGATATCCTCGCTCAGTGTGGACTTGGCTGCTCCAAAAAGCTCGGCAAAGCGGCTGAGCCTGATCACCTGATTGGGCGAGGAAGTTAGTATGCGCGTCATCGCGGCCAGTCTTTCATTACGGCGGATATTTTCGCGGCGAATATTTTGCATAAGGCATACTCCTTTTGGCGTCTCGCAAGAAAAAGACGAATGATTCCTTCTGAGCAGCATTATTATATAGCACTATTGGAGCAAAATCCACTATTTTTTATCGAATTATTCTTTTTTTGTTCGTGTATTGATTGCAAGACGCCCTTCGGCGTATAATAAACGCAATGTGAAAATAAAACGTTTGGAAGGTGCACAATGCAACAGGTTCCGCAAATTCCGCACATACGCGATTTTCGGGGGCAGCGCGTCCATATGATAGGCATCGGCGGCAGCTCCATGTCCGGCTTGGCCGAAATGCTCCAGGCTCAAGGATATCAACTCACCGGGTCGGACAATACCGATTCTTACGCCACCCGCAAGCTGCAGGAGAGGGGTGTTTTTATCACCATTGGGCACCACGCCGCCAACGTAGCCGGGGCTTCGCTGGTGGTGTATACCGCCGCCATTGCGCCGGACAATGCAGAGCGCGTGGCCTGTGAGCGCGAGGGCATACCCACCCTGGAGCGCGCCTACCTGCTGGGGCAGCTCATGGAAGGGTATCCCTGCGCCATTGGCGTGAGCGGAGTGCATGGCAAAACCACCACTTCGTCCATGCTGGCGCAGATCCTGTTGGAGGCAGGCACGGATCCGGCCATTAGCATCGGCGGATCGTTGGATGCCATCGGCGGCGGCATGCGGGTGGGCCATGGCGATGTGTTTTTGGCCGAGGCCTGCGAGTTTAACGCCAGCTTTTTGCGGCTGCGGCCCACCGTGGCCGTGCTGCTCAATATCGACGAGGATCACTTAGATTTTTATCGGGATATTGACCATATCACCGACACTTTCGCCGAGTTCTTGGCGATGTTGCCTCCCGATGGAACCTGCGTGGCCTGGGGCGACGACGAGCGCGTCCTGAGCCTGCTGCCGGGCCTGCCTTGCCTGTGGCTCACCTACGGCCTGGGCGAGCACAACCGCTGGCAGCCGTTAGAGTTGACATACGATCAAACAGGCCATGCTGCCTTTACCGCCACCCTGGACGGCCAGCCCATGGCCCGGGTGGAGCTGCAGGTGCCCGGCTCCTTCCAAACCCTAAACGCTTTGGCCGCCCTGGCTACCGCCCATGCCGTGGGGGTTGATATGGACATCGCCGCCCGGGCCCTGGGCGGATTTGTGGGCGTACACCGCCGGTTTGAGCTTACCGGCGTGGTGCAGGGCGTTCGTTTATATCACGATTACGGGCACAACCCCACCGAGATGCGCTATGCTCTTTCGGTGGCGAACATGCAGCCCCATAACCGGCTGTGGGCGGTGATGCAGCCCCACACCTATTCGCGGGTGAAGCGGCTGTTTGAATCCTATATCCATTGCTGCGACGTGGCAGACGAAATACTGATCACCGACATCTACGCCGCGCGGGAAAAGGATCCGGGCGATATTCACAGCACCATGCTGGTGGAGCGCATTGCCGCCACCGGGCAGAGGGTGCATTATACGCCTACCTTTGATGATACCGAGGCGTATTTGCGAGAGCACTGGCAGCCGGGGGATTTGGTGCTGACCATGGGGTGCGGGAATATCAATTTGTTGAATGATCAGATTGCGGAGAATGAGGAGGGGTGATTTTTTAGTTGGACCTACTCCTCAAAGAGATCGGAGTGCGTACCTGTTCCGGAAGCCAAAAGAACCAAATTGCCTTGATCAATCTGGTAGACAAGTAACCAATCAGGCTCAATGTGGCATTCACGGTACCCCCGCATTTCACCTTTAAGCGGATGATCTTGGTATTTTTCTGGCATCTGCCTCTCGGAGGCCAGCAAATCGAGCGCGATGGTCAGTTTGGAAATATTTTTGCCGCGCTTGATTGCACGCTTAACGTCGCGTTTCATTTTGGCGGTGTACTTAATTGTAAGCATGGTCAATCCTCCAGCATAGATTGCACAGCTTCCTCGGCGGTAGTATAAGGCCCGTGCAGACCTCTTCCTAAGCGGATGTCCTCCATCGCCTTGCGGAGTTCGGCACTTGGCCTTCTGTCATGGCTGCGCTTGACGGCAAATGGTATGCCGTCCGTCTCAAGGGCGGCGGCAAGGAACATTCTAACCGCCGTTGGCGTATCAAGGCCAAGGTGGGAAAAAAGGGAATCTGCCGCTGCCTTCATGCCATCGTCTATTCTAATTTGAATTGTTGCCATATAGCCTGCCTCCTGTAATGATTTGCATTTCAATCGTAATGCAAATTGTTGCATTTGTCAAGCGCTGTCGTTTCATTAAATTTTGTGATATAATACGCTATGTACGATCCCACACAAATCGGAGGAACACATTTCATGCCGGAAATCACGCGGGCTTGCCTGGCGCTGATCCTCAGTTGCGGGCTTGCCTATGGCGGCTGGAGCGAGATCGCGCCCCATGCCGATCCGTATTTTGATTCGCTGATATTGGTCAACAGAGAAAATAGGGCCCCCATCGCCGCGCCATCATTGGTGTTGCCGGATGTACCGCCGGCCAGATCGGGCAACGCTTCGAATGTCTACATGCAACCCAATGCCGCCAATGCGCTGGAGCAGCTTTTTGCCGCCGCCCAGGTGGAGCAGGGGTATTTGCTGTACGCCGTGTCCGGCTATCGGTCGGCGGGAACCCAGGGCGCGATATACGAGCGCCGGGTGGAACAAAGCGGAGAGGCCGCCAAAAGGTGGGTGGCGCCGGGCGGTTTTTCGGAACACCAAACCGGCTTGGCCATGGACGTCACCGGCGCCAGTGTGCGGGATTTGGGATTAACCCAGCGTTTCGGCGATTCCGAAGAAGGGCTGTGGGTGGCGCACAATGCCCACCGCTTTGGTTTTATCATACGCTACCAGCGCGGATGGGAGCAGATCACCGGCTATAATTACGAACCTTGGCATCTGCGTTATGTGGGCCTTGAGCATGCCGCCCGCATGTACGAGTTGTATATTCCATTAGAGGAATACCTGGCGCTGTTGCAGCAGGAACGTGTGAACGAGGTGCTTGTTGCGCTGGGGTTGGCGCCGCTGATTACGCCTACGCCAACGCCTGATCCTACACCCATGCCCACACTGGAACTCACGCCCATGCCGCTGATGACGCTGGCGCCTGAGGCCATCCCGTCCCAGCCAACCGGTGATAATCCTTTCGGCACGCCCAGGCCGATTGAAAGGCCGTGATTGCTGTTTTCTTATGATGAAGAAGAGGTTGGGCAAGGGACTGGAAATTTTTCTTGACTATGAAGGGATGCTTGCGTATAATTTAACACATGCCTATATAAGGTAATTTGAAGATACATGCTAAACGGAGATCTGCTTGTGAATGCCAGAAAAAGGTTCGGCGAAAGAATTGTACTTAAGGCAATCATACAAGTGTTGCCTATGTTGGGCATTACCATTGGAATTAATTTCATTGGAAAGAATGCTTTGCTTGTCGATTCGGTAACAGGGGAGTTGACTGTTTTGGGATGGTCGCTTACTTTTGTCGTCGTAATTTCTGTTTTTCTGTATAATTATCTCGCATATCGACATGAATTGCTTGAGAAGAGAGACAGGTTGCACAAAGAAGGAGTATCAAGAAAAATTAACGAGTCGATTTATAATTTGTTTTTGCAGCGAATTATTTACTGTAAAAACCAGTTAAACTCTAATAGGGATATAGATTTATCGAATTTTGATAAGTACATTGGAAGCTGTACCATTAAGGAAATATGCAATTTGCTTTCTGATTTGCTGGGGATAGATAAGCACAGAGTGTTGATCGTCTTACTTTCTAAACGCTTAAAGAAGTGGGAAGCTCTGGCCTCCGTCAATGCCGATAATACGCAAAAGCTAGATGATCTTCTGGTGAGCGATAAATCTGCGTTAGCGCAATTTCTTGATTCTGGCCACACAGAATGGTATATCATGGACAAAAAAGAAGCAGTAAAAGAAGACAGGTATTTGAATGATTCAAGAGACATGGTAGAAGAGACGGGTTCACTTTATAGCTATCGTTTTAAGACTGCAAACGCCACAAAAGCCGATATCTCCGACATGATTATTTCTATATCAACATATGGAGCTGTGTTATCAGAGAAAGACATTGGAATAGTTCGAGATAATATTCTTTTCTCATTTCAGAATTTAGTGATGTATGATGACGTGGTTAATAAAGTTAGGATAAAAGAAATGAAAAGAGAGCTGAAGTTAAGTTGATTGGTATTATTGGCGCTATGTTAAGCGAAGTTGATGGTCTAAAGGGAGAGATGGATCTAGAAAGGATCGATTGCTTTTCTTGTATAGATTTTTATGTGGGGCAAGCATATGGAGCAAATGTCGTGGTGGCAGCCTGTGGTGTGGGAAAAGTAAATTCCGCTATATGTGCGCAGGTAATGATTTATAAATATAACCCAGAATTTATTATCAACATAGGTGTAGCAGGCAGTCTGAGTTCGAAAATTGAAGTGCTTGATCTTGTGGTAGCAGATTCTGTTGTGCAGCACGATGTAGATACATCGGCCGTAGGGGATCCTGTTGGTATGATCTCGGGGATCAATTTGACATACATCCCTTGTGATGCAGGCGAGATGGCAATAGGTACTATTAGTAAAAATTCTGAGATACTTAGAATTCATCATGGAACAATAGCATCTGGTGATCAATACATTGTCGATAAAAAAAAGAAAAGAGATATTGCTTCGCGATTCAATGCAGTTGCAGTCGATATGGAAAGTGGAAGTATAGGGCAAGTATGCCATATAAACCAGGTGCGCTTTTGTGCGCTCAGAGCGATTTCCGATAGAGGTGATGCTGCGGAGTACCTTGAATTTTTGGCTGATGCAGTGGAAAGAGCACTAATTGCACTCCGTATCCTGCTATCTGAGTTATCTAATACCGCAAGCAAATCTGAGCAAGGGAGTGAGAGATAAACGCAATGTCATATAGAATTGATAATGTGTTGCTCTTTACTGGAATAGACTGGGTATCTAATGCGTGCGTGTACATTGATGGAGCCAGAATTATTTATGCAGGAGCGCAAGCAAAAGCACCACTATTCGATATTCCCCATGATTACATTAATGGGCATGGTTGTATAGCTATGCCGGGTTTGTCCAATGCGCATACCCACCTTTCGATGACATTGCTCCGTGGTGTGGGAAGTGACCAGGTTTTGCTCGACTGGCTAGAAAACGCTGTGTGGCCTGCAGAGAAGCGGCTTACTCCCGCCTTTGCCCGTGCTGGGGTAAAGCTAGGCCTGCTAGAGCAGCTGCGCTTTGGTGTCACAAATTTTGCTGATCAGTATTTCTATATGGATGATGTGGCTGAGGCGGTGATCGAGAGTGGCGCACGGGCTTTGTTGGCTTGTGGGCTTTTGGGTTCTAATCATGAGCATCATAAGCAACAACTCGCCAAGAATGTGGCCCTGTTCAGGCAGTACCATGGCGCGGCCGAGGACCGTGTTCGTGTGGGGATCGGCACCCACGGCGAATACACCAACACCGATGAATCCATCCGCGCCCATGCAAAAGCGGCCCAGGAGCTAGGCGCGATGATCCACGTGCACATCGCCGAGACCCGCGCTGAAACAGAGGGCTGCAAGAGCCGCCGCAATGGTCGGTCGCCGGTGCGCTACCTTGCGGACATGGGGTTGCTGGACATCCCCACCCTGGCTGCCCACTGTGTGTGGGTGGACGATGCCGATATGGATATCCTGGCCGAAAAGGGGGTAGCGGTGGCCCACAACCCGGTAAGCAACCTAAAGCTGGCCAGCGGCGTGATGCCCCTGCCCCGCATGTTGGAAAAGGGCATACAGGTATCCCTGGGCACCGACGGCGCGGCCAGCAACAACAACTTGAACCTATGGGAAGAAGTTAAACTCACCGGTATCCTGCACAAGGGGGTATCCGGCGATCCTACGCTGATTTCGCCCAAGCAGGTGCTGGCCATGGCCACGCGCAACGGAGCGCGGGCAATGGGTTTTGAAAACGTAGGTTTGCTGCTGTTTGGCTGGCATGCCGATATGATCCTGCTGGAGGCCGGTTTGCCCCACCGTGTTCCCTGTGTGGATCCCGCTGCCGATCTGGTATACGCCGCCCAGGGCGCCGATGTGCGTATGACCATGGTAGATGGCCGCGTGCTTTACCTGGACGGTGAATACCTTACGTTGGATAAGGAACGGATCATAACCGAAGCCCAAAAGGCTGCCGATGTGATGATCTATGGAAGATAAAAGCAAAGCGTCTTTTTTGCAGCATTGGTTTAAGGGATTTGCAAAATCCATAGATCGTATAGCGGAACCGGATCGCAATGTGATTTGGAAAGAATGCGGCAGGGCATGCTCGGATTCGTATACAAAACAAATATACGTGGAGACTTATGCACTTTGTGAGAACATCCGCGATTTTTGTGCGCGTTTAAAAGAGCGATTTCCTGAGATGGATATTTGCGTGTCGGGGGATGGGGGATATATTCAACTGACGTATCGTTACTGCGCGTGTGACTTGGTGCGCGACGGGTTTATGAGCACACCTTTGTTGTGCGAGTGTTCGCGGCAGAGCTTATTGTACAATTGGGAAGCGGTGCTTGGCGAACAAAGGGTAGAGGTGGAATTGCTGCAGTCCATACTGGGTGGCGGCGATTGCTGCCGGTTTCTGATACGTGTTTTGGCATAGATCGCCGCGGATCCGGTAGGGCGCGACGCCCTCGGCGCGCCGTGATTCGACCCAAATAACGCACCGTTGCTGCAATACGACGGCGCGCCGGGGCGTCGCGCCCTACAAACGGCAAACCGGCCGTTTTGCGTTATCCCTCTTTTTTGACCACCGGGATGCAAATATCGACCACCTTGCCCGTATCGCTCATGCAGCGCTCGTCGTACAGCTCATAATCCACGCAGCCGGGCGCGTACTCGTAGCCCGAACCGGGGAACCACTCGTTAAAGATGTACACCCAGGTACCTTGGATGTTTTGGGTAAAGTGTTCGTTGTCCGAGGGCGGCGTGGAGAATACCGCGTAGGTTGCCGCGGGCACTTCGCAGGTGTGGTAACCCGCCGGTACTGTGGCGCCTTCAATCACCTCCACGCCGATTACGTATTCGAACTCGCCGGTATCCTGATCCACCGGGAAGCAAGCGCCGTATTCCGCATGGGCCTTCAAAAAGGGTTCTTTGTGCAGCTGTTCCATGCGGCCATCGCTCATATAGGCCCCCCAAAAGGCGGGGATGGCCTTGTTGTTTTCTCCGGCGGTATCGGTGGTTTTGATCATGTGGCCTGCAAGTTTGATGGCCGGTTTGGATACGAGTTTAGGTTCCATAACGATGCCTCCAATCAGATATTGTTCCATTTTGGCTAGGGATGGGGGAGCGGGCGCACCACAAAACGCGTGCAAACGGTACACCTCCGGCGAGCAGCCGAAGCGACGCCGGAACGCCTTGCTAAAGCCTGAGTGGGTCTCAAAGCCGTACATCAACGCGATGTCGATTACCTTTTTGCCGCTGGACAGCTCCGCCGCCGCAAAGGCCAGCCGGCGGCTTCGCACGTACTCCATCACCGGATAACCTACCCGAAACGCAAACACATGGTAAAAATGGTAGACAGAAAAGCCTGCCACTTTCGCCAGCGCCTCGGCGCTCAGATCGTCTTGCAGGTGGGCGTCGATGTGCTCCAGCACCTTTTGAATCAGTTGGTCGTAGTCCATGGTTGCCTCCGTGTACCGTACGGTGGCTACAGTATACCATGTTGGATGGGAATGGCTGTTCCAAACTTGCGGAGTTTGAGCAAACCGATTTTCGATAACGATTCATCGAAAAACAATAAAAATTAATTGACAAAAGATAATTTGCCGTGTATACTTTGTCACGAAGTGAATCAAAACGGAGGAAAAAACGCTATGTTGGAAAAGCTGCTGTTTCGTGCGACCCAAGGACTGGTATATTCGGCGCTTTTGGTTGGGTTTGTGATCTGGGCAACCATGCCGTGGATGATGGACACCTATATTTTGTGGTTTATGCGGCTTCGTATCATCGATTCGGTTTACCGCACGGGCCTGTTGCTTTTTGTGATGATTGTGGGCGCGGGGGCCATATGGATCACGGCGGAGATGGCGCTGATGCTCCGTACGGTAATTTCAGATCCCTTTGTGGCGCGCAACGCCCGGGCGCTGTACCGTGCGGGAGTCGCGGCGCTGCTGATTGGCTTGGCGTTTTTTGTGCGATGCTTGCGGTACATGTCCCCCATGGCATTGGCTGTGGCCGCCATGCTGCTGATGCTTGGCCTGTGCGCGCTGGTGGTGGGGGCATTATTCCGGCGTGCGGTGGAATTCAAAAAAGAGAATGATCTAACGATCTGATAGGGGGATGTCCA
>WQXF01000002.1 GCA_009784985.1 Clostridia bacterium
CCTGGGCCGGTACATGGTGATAGAGACCAAGGCCCCCGAAGGCTACATCGGCAGCGACATACGACGCAGCCTGGACATCAACGGGGAACGGGCCGTGCGCACCATTGTGGTGCCTAATCGCAGAAATGCGGGGACATCCTCCGACACCGACTTTGACGATGAGGAGATGCGCCGCAACTGGGGCATGCTCCTGGAGATGATCATGGATGTGGGTGTGCCCAATGCCGGCGCTGCCAGCCGCAATGTCGGCGATGCCCCGCAGTAACAAACAAACATAAAACACAACATACCGCGAGGGGAGGAGCCAAAGCTCCTCCCCTCGGCGCATCTTCCTACTTGACCTTGACGCAACGTAATCGTTTATACTTGTTTTTGAGAGGAGGTGAGGACATGGAATACACGGTCAACAAGCTGGCGAAATTAGCTGGGGTCAGCACACGAACGCTGCGGTATTACGACGAATGTGGCTTGCTATCGCCTACCCGCGCTAGCTCCAACGGGTACCGTATATACGGTGAAAGCGAAATCGACCATCTGCAGCAAATACTTTTTTACCGCGAACTTGGCATGCCGCTTAACGAAATAAAGAAAATCATGTCCGCAAAGGATTTTGACGGTACGGCGGCGCTTCAAAGCCATCTTGCCGCACTGCTTGCCAAGCAAAAACAGCTGGATGTACTGATCACCAATGTCAAAAAAACCATAAGGGCAGCGAAAGGGGAAACCAATATGAATAACGAAGAAAAATTCAAAGGATTTATCCAAAAATTGGTTGATGATAATGAGCGGCAATACGGAGAAGAAATCCGAGGAAAATACGGAGATGCTGTAGTCGAAGGTTCCAACACAAAAGTAAAAGGCATGACAAAAGAGCAATACGCCCGGGCGGAAAGGTTATCGAATGAAGCAAATGAAACATTAAGAGCAGCCTTTGAACAGGGCGATCCCGCAGGTGAGCTTGCCCAAAAAGCCTGCGAATTTCATAAACAATGGCTCTGCTGTTTTTGGGATCAATACAACAAAGAAGCCCATCTCGGCGTTACGCAGATGTATGTGGACGATCCTCGCTTTACCGCATACTACGATAAGATCGTCGTTGGCTGTGCAGCGTTTTTGCGGGAAGCGGTAGCGATTTATTGCAAATAAAATGCTCCTGGGTTACCTTGGGTTTTCCAGCGCCAACAATGCTTTTTTCCGCTCCAGCCCACCTGCAAAGCCGGTGAGTGCGCCCTTTGATCCTACCACACGGTGGCAGGGGATCATCAGGCTGATGGGGTTGCGGCCTACCGCGTTGCCCACGGCTCGGGGCGCACTGCCCAAACGGGCGGCCAACTCACCATAGGTTACGGTGTGGCCGCGGGGTATCTGCTGCAGCGCATCCCATACTTTTTGTTGAAAGGCAGTGCCCCGTGGAGCCAAAGCAGGCGGAGCGCCCGGATCATCACCGTTGAAGGTGGCATCCAGCCAAGTGCGTGCCGCTTCCAGTGCAGATGCATCGGCCTCATCGCCAGGCTCGGCAAGCCAAGCTTTTGCTTCCAAGGGAAAGTAACGTTGGTTCATAAACCACAGCCCCCAAAGCGCGCCATCCTCGGCGGCGGCCAGCATATCGCCCAAAGGCGTGGGCAAGATCCGCGCGGTCATGGGCAGCCCTCCTATGCATATATCGATTGTAGAATGGTGAGCGTACCGGCGTACCCATCCACGCGGCAGCGCACGCCCATGGGCAGCGTGAGGGTGGGGCAGCGATGGCCGCAGGCTAGGCCGGTGATGGCAGGTTTGCCGCAGGGGATCATGATTTCGGCCAGCACCTGCGCCAGCGTAAGGCCAAAGTCGGGATATTCGGGTTCGCACCGGGTGAACCCGCCAAATACCACGGCGGAGCAGGCATCAAACACGCCGGCCAGCCGCAGATGGGTGAGCATACGATCCACGGCATAGGTGTACTCGCGTATTTCTTCGATAAACAGCACCTTGCCGGTCAGGTTGGGCAAGAAAGGGGTTCCGCACAGCGCGGTGATCAGCGAAAGGTTGCCGCCGATCAACGCACCCTCGGCCACGCCGGGGCATAAACAGGCGGGTGGCGGCTCATCTGGAGGGTGGGGGAGCGCCCCCAGCGGCTCCGGGCACAGCAGCGCACGCAGCAATTCCGTGCGGGAGAAGGGGTCCAGCAGCGCGTCGGAGGTGGCCATGGGCCCGTGGAGCGTGGGGAATCCGCAGTGGGCGTTGATGGCCAGGTGCAGGCCGGTGATGTCACTGAAGCCGATAAGGGGCTTGGGATGGGCCCGCAGCAAGGCATAGTCGATTTGATCCAGCAGCCGGGGCGTGCCGTACCCGCCGCGCACACAAAATAAGGCCCGGATGGAGTCGTCGGCAAACATACGATGCAGGTCATCCAGACGCAATGTGTCGTTTCCGGATAGATAGCCGTGTACTGCCCCTACGCTTTGGCCCAGCACCGGCTCAAAACCCAGCGCCTCCACACGGGCGGCTAGGGTCGCACAATCCATGGCGGGATCGCGGATGACCCCCGACGGGCCAATTAGCCCGACCCTATCGCCCAGGCGCAGAGGAATGTTTTGACTCATAGGCAAAAATGCATAAACCGCAACGCCTCGGCATAATCGGCGGTCTCAAACAACACCGAGCGAGGGCCAGTTTTGCGTGCGCCGGGATAATGGCCGCAACGCGCTGCGTCCGCATGTTTGCGGTAGGTGATCTCCACATCAAACCGGTTAGGCAGTGGATACAGAAACGCCGATGGATTGGCAAAAGCGGCGGAAACGGCGGCTTGGGCGGCTTCGCGAATGCGATCCACCGCCTCATCCGGGTGAAAGAGGCTCAGTGTGGCATCCCCCATGCCCCGGTTTACGGGCACGGTGCGGATGTGGGGATTGACGGCCTGAATGCTTTGGCACAGGCCTTCATCACCGGTAACCAGCAGCACCGGCACACCCATCGTGGCGGCGGTGAGGCAGTTGATAAATAGCTCGGAGACCGCTTCCCCGTTGATGGTGACCAAAAAGGCCGCGTTTGTCATGGTGTGGGCCAGGGGATTGGCATCGGAACCGGCGCAACTATGATAACCGGTAAAAAACACGCCGTCAAAAGAAGAATCCAGCCCGGACACCATCATGTGGGGATCCCTAGCCCAGCCCCGCAACACCCGGGCGCCTCGGGGCAATCCCGACGGATCGATGTTCCGCGCATCGTGATGGGCATCCCGAACCAGCAGCTCTTGGACGCCCCCGTCGATGGCTCCTTGGCAGGCTGCCGCTACCTCCCTGGTCATTTGCCGCGCGAAGTACGCGTTGTCTGGTTTTGTGGGATCGGTCTCATCCCAATGGGAGATGCCGCAGGTGCCTTCGATATCGGCCGAGAGAAAGATTTTTTGCGGTTGTTTCATGCGTGATCCTCCTTTTCTTTTTTCGATAGCTCTGATAGCAGCTCCCATGCCAGCGTGGCTTGCATACGCGCCCCTATGGGAAGGCAAGCTTCATCTATAGAAAACTCCCTTGCGTGGATCGGTGGGCCCAGTCCGCACCCTATGTTCCAAAATACGCCCCGCACCCGCTGCGCAAAAAAGCCAAAACTCTCTACGCCCAGGCTGGGGCGCTCTGAATGATGTACCCGCTCTGGCCCAAGGATTGCACGGCCTACTTCAAACAAACGGGCCGTGAGAGCTGCATCGTTGATCACCGGGCCATACCCTTCGGAGAGTATCGCCTCCCCCGTGCCGCCCAATACTTGGGCAATACCTTCGGTGATTTGAATCACGCGCCCCTTGAGCCGCTGGCGGGTCTCGGGCAGCAGGGTGCGCAGCGTGCCCCGTATAATCACCTGATTGCATAGAATGTTGGGGGCGGTTCCGCCTTCGATCATACACAGGGACAGCACAGCGCTGTCTAACGGAGAAGTTTCCCGGCTCACCAGGGTCTGCAACGCTGTGATTACGTGAGAGGCGATCATGATGGCGTCTACCCCCTGCTCGGGATAGGCGGCGTGCCCAGCCTTGCCCTGCAATGTGAGCGTAATGGCATCACTGGAGCCGTGGGCTACGCCTGGCCGGGCGCTCATGTGTCCGGTGGGCAGCGCCGGGGACACATGCAGGCCCACGACCGCGTCCACCCTGGGATTTTCAAGGCAGCCCGCGGCGATCATATCCCGCGCGCCGCCGGTGGTTTCCTCCGCTGGCTCAAACAGCAGCTTTACGTTGCCAACCAAACGCTCCCTGTGGGCCATGAGCAACCGCGCCGCACCCAATTGGATGGCCATGTGGGCATCGTGCCCGCAGGCGTGCATCACGCCGGGCCGCTCCGAACAAAAGGGTGCGTCTTCCGGTTCTGTTATGGGCAGGGCGTCCATGTCGGCACGCAGGGCCACCGTGGGGCCGGGTTGCCCGCCCCGGATTAGCCCCACCACGGCGTTGCCCGCATCGCAGGGCAAACGCTCAATGCCCAATGCCTCCAATTCCGCCAGCAGAAAAGCCTGGGTTTCGTGCTCCTGCCCGGAGAGTTCGGGGCGGCGGTGCAGCGCTCGGCGGCGTTCGATGATCCAGATGTCCAGCGCGGGATCGTCTTTTATCAGCATGGCGGGGGCACCTCCTTGCCGTTTGCCTGTATTCTACGTGGGCGGTTTGCGGTTGTCAATCCGGGCGTTGTTTTCTTTGCCATTACTTGCGGTTGCGCATCCCCTTCTGCTTATGGTATCATGCTATGGGACACGCAACACCCCGCATGCTTTTGGTTTCCCTGCGCATACTGTAAGAAAAGCGATGCGGAGGGATGCGCATGAAGGTTGCGTTTCAACAGGGACTGGAAGGAATGGCCGATAGCCTGGGCCAGATGGGTTTTGAGATGATCCCCTTGGGCCAGGAGCAAGAGACCGACGCCGTGCTCTATCAGCAGGGCATTGAGGTGGCGTTGCGTGCGCGGCCATCCAAGCGCGGCGCGTTGCTGCTCAACGTACACGGCCTGTCTACGGCAGAAACCGCCCAGGCGCTGCGCAGGCGCAGCAATACGCAGATTTTTTAGGGCGCCCTAGCGCCAGCAGGGCGTAAGGGAGGAAACCATGCTCATAAAGCCCCCCCCCGCCAAATCGCCGTGGCGTGCACGGCTCATTCTTGTGGGCGTGGTGGCGGCGATTGTGGGCGTGTTTTTTTTGATCCGCGCCTTTAGCGCCACCGGCCAGGCCACGGTGCGCATGCAAAACGTGCTGCCCTACCAGCACATCGAACCCATTGGCAACGACATACTGGTGTACGATGGCATATCGATCTTTCGTTTGGGAGCCAACGGATCCCGGCGCTGGCCCCAGGCGTTCCAAACCGGCCCAAATGCCGGGTATCACACCAGCAACAGGCATGTTGTGGCATGGTCGGGCAATCAACTGCACATATTGGACGCCAATTCCGGCCGGGCATTGTTTAACGACCGCATGGAATCCACGGTGCAGTTTGCCCGCGCCGGCAACAACTACGTGGCCGTGTTTGTGGGCGAAAGGGACGTGGGTTCGGTATACGTGCTGGACTACCAGGGCAGGCGCGTGGACACCGTGGAGATACGGCACACCGTGCTCATGGACATCGGATTTTTTTCTCAACCCCGGGAGATGATGTGGATACTGGGCCTGGAGGTAGACGGAACCGTGCCCACCGCCACGCTGCAAACCTTTGATCCGGGCTCGCTGGTGACCGGCAGCGCCACCCTGGGCGAACAGCTGGTGTATCGTGTGTACTATCACAATGGGGATCTGCGCACGGTGGATACCCGGCGGATCAGCACGTACAACTATCGCATCAGGGAGACCGCCACGCCGGTGCTCATATACGGCTGGTACATGCAGGATGTGCGTGTGATCAACCGGGAGCTGTATCAGCTGCTGGTGCCCATGCCCAACGAAGACGGCTCCATGAACTTCACCGACCTGCGCCTGATCCGCGGCAATGCCACCGACCGCGTGCTGCACCTGCCCGCATCCTGCGTGGGTGTGGTGCTGGGCAGCAGGGCGGTGTACGCCTTTGCCGGATCCAGGGTATACACCTGCCGCTACGGCGAAATCAGCTTTGTCCCCACCGATCTAAGCGTGCATGTAACCAGGGTGATTGGCATCACCCAGGACGACCGCGCCATCGTAGCGGATAACAATGATGTGTATTTGATTCAATTACCGCATTAACTACAACGGAGGAACGCTGATGAACATAGTTGACCTACTCATTCTGGGCGTAATCGGCGTCGGCGTGCTCTTTGGGCTGTACAAGGGTTTTGTGAATTCGGTGTTTGGGCTGTTTGGTGTGTTTTTTGCCTTGATCATCGCCTACACGGCCTATCCGCAGCTGGTAAAATCTTTGCAGGACAATGAGAGCCTGATACGCAACCTGATCCACTATTCCGACGCGTCCTCCCGCATACAGGATTTGGAGCTGTCGCAAACGCCGGTGGCCGGTATCTCCGGGCAGGCGCTGGGCGAGATCATGAACCGGGCCAACCTGCCCCAGCCTTTTGACGATTTTGTGCGCGCCAACATCCTCGATCAGGTATTTGCGCCGTTGGGCAGCTTGTATGTATCCGATTATTTAAATCAAACCCTGGTAGCGGTAACGCTCAACATATTGTGTTTTTTGGTTTGTTTTGGGTTGGCCTATGCAGCCGTGATGCTGCTGGTGCACCTGCTGGGCTATGTGTTCCGTATGCCGGTGCTTAAGCATTTTGATTTGTTGCTGGGCGGGTTGTTTGGCGGGGTGCGGGGCGTATTATTGGTATTTGTATTTTTTGCGATTGTGCCGGTGTTGCTTACGGTGTCGCCCATTGAGCAGGTGTCGGTTGCGATTGATGAATCGCGGTTGGCGTCTACGTTTTATCAAACGAATTTGATTCAGTCGATTATGCAGGGGACGTTGTTTTAGCGGGGGTGATAGACATACAAACGGCGGGAGGGCAACCCATGAAAAAAATCGGTGCGATATCACTTTGTTTGCTTTTGTGCATGGTTTATTTGCCACAGCCCCGCGCTAGGGCATGCATTTTTCCTGAGCCGGTGATGCGTGTTTCCGCATCAAGTGGCGGCAACGAAAAGGCGGTGAAGATTCGATCCGGGAAACCGGCTAGGGACTGGACTGAATATGCCATTACGCAAACTGCCATGCCCTTTGTAAAAGTTTTGCCCGATGGCAAGGCCAGCGTTCCGTTAACCGTTGGCATTAAATTCTATAGCGAGCACAAGCATGACGGGAAAGTAACGAGAGACCGAGAGCGCATTAATGGATTCAAAGAAGCTGCTGTTGCCGATCCTGCCGTTTCCACCCAAAACGAGGTTCTTTATATTGCCTTGGATCTTAGCCGAACGCGGAATTTGGAATATTCCGTGCATAAACTCGTGTACGTGGGGGGAGTGGTCGAATACGGAAACATTCGCTTTAACCACAATTGGAACGGCTACAGCATCCAAAATGATTTGACCCTTACATTGCCCGAAACACCCGGTATTACCATCGATCCCGCATCTACGCCGGAGCATCTGATCCTCCGTTTGGCTACCGGTACGCCGCTGCCCGCTGTGACGGCTTTTAAAGCCGAACTCGCCGGCAAAAACGTACGTGTCCAAAATAGGTTAGGATTTTTTGCCCAAGGAAGGTCAAAAACATTTTTGCCGGTCAGCGACGAGGAAATCCTCGTTCAGTATCCGGAGTTGGCGGATACTTGCCTTCTTACCTTTATGGTTTTTAACAAGCGGGAGAAGACCACCCATTACGCAATAGTGGAAGGACGATGGGATTAGGTTTGGGACTATCCGAATAGAGAAGGCGGGACTCGAACCCGCGCATGCCTTGTTAGGGCCTACGGCTTATAAGGCCGTGGCTCTCACCAACTGAGCTACTTCTCCAAACAACAAAAAACAGCGACCAGAAAAGCCGCTGCAAAAGTTCCGTGTCTATTGCTTATCTACATGCAAGGACACAGGCGAACACTTTGGCAACGACTTGCTTTTTAGTACGTATTATACACGCCATCATGTCCACCTCCCCATGCGTTCATCGTCTGCTTTTGCGACGTATGCTATATTAGCATGGATCATTTTTGTTGTCAATCAAAATCCCTCAAAAAACCGAAATCCCAACCCCCCGCCCCACAATCCTATCCGCCTTCGCCACCACAACCTCTGCAGCCGTAACCTCCACATCAATCGCACAGTCCGGCAGAATCTCCGCCAGCGCCGCACGCTGATCCGGGGTCACATCAAACCCAGTAAGCCGCAGCTCCGTCAGCCCGCTCAACGAACGCAACGGGGTGCAATCGGGCAGCGCGCCCTCGCCCACAATCTCCAGCTTGGCCAGGTTGGAAAGCCTGGACAGCGGCCCCAGGTCGGAGCCAGACACAAGATCACCAGTGGGCAGGTTAAAACGCAACTCGGTAAGGTTCGAAAGGGGGGCCACCTGGTAGGGCAATACCCCCGTGGAGGTAAAGAAGTCCAGCTTTTGCAGCCGCCCCAGCATGGTTAGCGGGCGCGGGCTTTGTTCGTTTTCGGTGTCCACCCGCAGCACGCGCAGATTGGGCAGCGCCATCAGCACCTGCAAATCCCGTGGCGCGCCGGACAGGCTTAGCGAGGCCAACTGGGGTAGCGACGCCAGTGGATCAAGATCGGCTAGGGGGTTGCCGGTGATGTCCAGCTTGGTGAGGGTAGACAGGGTGGACAGCGGGGCCAAGTTGGACACCTGGTTGTTGGATAGATCCAAGTGCATCACGCCGGTCAAGGCGCGCAGGGGCGATAAATCGTCGATTTCCCGGCCGGGCAGCATCACCACCAGGTCGTGGGGTTTTAGCTTCTCCTGGGCGATTAGGATGTCGGAAGGCGGTGCGGGCTCCTCTTCTATTTCCTCTTCGGCGTCTTCTTCGGCGCCTAGCACTGTCCGCTGGGACAGCAGCGCGCGTTGGCTGGCGGGCAGCAACGCGCAGTCATAGGCGGTGAGCAGGTTCAGCACGGGCAGGTCCAGCACCGGCGTAAGATCGGTGATGGGATTGCGGTCCACATGCAGACTTTCCAGTGCTGTGAGCGCGGCCAGAGGCTCTAAATTTTCCACCTGATTGCCCGCGATGGACAGGTGGGTGAGCCGCCTGTTTTTGGCCAGCGCCGATACGTCGGTGATGTCATTGTCTTGCAGGTACGCTCGTACTAGGCGGGGGTGATTGTCAAGAGCCCGCAGGCTGCTGATCTCGTTGTTTTCCAAATGTACGGTGCGCAGGTACATCAGCGGGCGCAGGGGGCCGATGTCGGTGATGCCGCAGCCCTGGGCGTCTAGCCTTTCCAGCCGCTTGATATCGCTAAGGGGTTTGAGGCCGCGCACCGGATTGCCGGAAATCGAAAGCTCGCTTAACTTGGTGAGCTTTCCGATGGGGCCCAGATCGCGTATCTCGTTGCCGGATACGTCCAGCCGGGTTAGCTTGGTGAGGCGGCGAAGGGCGGCGACATCGGTGAGCCCGGCATTGGCCAGCGTCAGCGCCCGCAATGAGCCCAGAAAGGACAGGGACGATAGATCATCCAGCTCCACATCCGCGATCATCAACGTTTCCAGCCGCTTTAGATTGGCCAAGGGTTTGATGCTTTGGATGGGGTTGCCGCCCAGCGCCAGCTGCGTTAGCCTGGTGAGGCCTCCCAGCGTGCTGATATCGTTTACCTGGTTGCCCCGTAGGTTGAGTATTTTCAGTTGAGAAAGACCGGCCAGGGGTTTGATATCCGTGATTTGATTGTTACTAAGATTCAGGCTTTGCAGGTTGTACATCGAGGCCAGCGGCGAGAGGTCTTTGATCTTATTGCCGCTTAAATTTAGGTGCAGCACCACGGGCAATTTTTTCAGCTCGGAGATATCCGTTAAGCCCTGGTTCGATAGATCCAGGGTGGTGATGCCTGTGGTTACTGTTTGGCCGTATATCTCTACTTCCGTGACTTTTGGGGTGGTATTGGATGAGGCCTGGGCGCTTGATATCGGTAAAACGATAAACAAAACACACAAGCACAACACGGCAAAACCACGCCATCTGCGCGGGGATCGTTTGGTAAACGGCATCAAAACCAGCCCTTCCCACTTGCAAAAGATGGGCCTATTATAGCACAAGGGGAAAGCAAATATGTAACTATAAAGTGTTTTTTAAGGAAAGGCCAGTAAAAGCATCAATAAAAGAACACCGCGCCCTCCCGTGGCGGCAGGCGCAAAAGCACTGCGCCCCCTTGGGTGGCATGGGCAACGCCGCTTAGGGCATCTGTGGCGTAGGCCTGGTTTGCCAGCCCAACCGGTAAAGGCAGCATCGCCTCTACCGCCACATCGGCGGTGTTGAGGATTACCAGGGCGTTTTGCCCGGTATCCTCCCGCAGGTAGGCGTACACGCCGTTTGATCCCACATGCCAGGTGCGATAGGTTCCGTAGCGTAACGCCGGGCTGCCGTTGCGTAGAGCGATCAGTTTTTTAAACCAGGCGCGTACGGGGTTTCCTTCTATTTGTTCCCAGCACATGCTGCCTCGGCAGAAGGGGTCGTTTTCCCCCTCCATGCCCAGTTCATCGCCGTAGTACACGATGGGCGCGCCGGGCGCCGTCATTTGAAATAGAGCCGCTTGCCGCAACCGGCGTAACTCACCCCCGGCCCTGGTTAAGAAACGTTTGGTATCGTGGGTGCCCAAAAAATTCCACAACACCTCCTGGGTAGCATGGGGGTACAGCGCCATGGTGCGGTTGACACGGGCATCAAACGTACGTAAATCCAGCGTGTCCTCGGCAAAAAAGCCCCATATGGCGCGGGAGAGCACGTAGTGCATAGTGCTGTCAAACATATCGCCCACGGAGAGCCATTCACGGGAGTCGTCCCAACACTCGGCCACCAAGATAGCTTCCGGGTTCTCGGCCAGTACCGCCTTGCGGAACTGCCGCCAAAAGTCGGGCCACACCTCGGGCGATACGTCCAGCCGCCAGCCGTCTACGCCGCAGGTGCGCAGCCAATACCGGCCCACCTCCAGAAAGTATTCGGCAGCCTGTGGATCGGCCAGGTTCAGCTTGGGCATGTAGGCTTCATTACCGAAAGTGGCGTAGCCGCAATCATAACGAGGATCAAAAAAGAACCAATTGGCGTAGGTTGAGGCCGCTCCCTTGGCTTTTGCGTCCGCAAAGGGAGCAAACTTGGTGCCGCAATGGTTAAACACCCCGTCTAACACAATACGAATGCCCGCCTGGTGCAGGGCATCGGTGAGCCGCTTCAAATCCTGGGTGGTGCCCATCAGCGGGTCAATCGTAAAATAATCGAAGGTATTATAACGGTGAGAGGTATCCGATACAAACAGGGGCGTCATGTACACCAGGCCCACACCTAAGTCTTTAAGATAAGGCACTGCTTCGAACATACCCGCCAGATTGCCGCCAAAGCGATACTTGTTTTCTACCCTCTTCGAGCCCCAGGGCTCTACATCGGCCTGGGCCGGGCCACTGCGCCGAAAGCGATCCGGAAAGATTTGATACCCGGCCACGCCACGGGCCCAATCAGGTTTTTGATCGGGTGTCCAGGCGTGGGCATAGGGGAACCATACCGGGAACCTGTCCGCCATCTGGGCAGGGGTGTGCCAGCCGTCTTGATCCAAATACAGCTCGCACCCGTCGCTGCAAAACAAAAACAGATAATGCAAACGCCGGTCTTCGGGCATAAAGGCCACTTCGTACCACTGGTGGAGTTCGTCTTGCCACATGGGGCGCATCGTTATACCACCCTCACACGACGTGATTCCGTGGGTGGGGGAGTACATGCGCTTGTGACACAGTTGCACCTGATCCCATTCGCCCACTGCCGTGCGGATGCGGATGCAAACCCGTCCATCGGGTTGGGTGTGCCGGTATTCGAGCCAGGGCTGGTGTTGTACGGCGGACAGTGTGATATTGCGCATGGAAGGCCCCCTTTTGAATTAAGCAATCGCTGTGCAATCGTTTGTACACAGTATGTGGGATTGTGTGATGGATGTCAAGGAGGGGTGAGGGGGTGCAGGGCAAAAAACATGCAGTTACAGCAAAGCGATGCTTGATCAGGCATTCTTAACAAGCAATATGTAGGGGCGAAATCCATTTTCGCCCGCCCCGAATGCGCCTGCGCTGAATACCACGTTTCGGGCGGATATGGAATCCGCCCCTACAGGAACGGTGGGTTTGCCGAATGTAGGGCGTCGCGCCCTACATTCATTCCCCCATCGTCGCCGCCCCCAGCAGCGCCGCCGCCGAAATAAGCTGCCCCTCCGCCTCGGGCAACGAGGCCGCAAGCAAGCGGTCATAATCGTCCCTGTACTGGGCATCTCCGGTAAGCCTGTGCAAAGCCAGCAGGTTTTCGGCGGTCATGGCCGCACCCGAGGGTGTGGCCCCGTCTTCTACGGCGGACTGATCCGCGGGCAGCTCGCCACGCAAGTCGTTGCCGCTCAGGGCAAGGCCACCATCGGGCCTGGTGAACAGTGTGCGCTGAGCCGCCTGCCACCGCTCGGCCATGTGCAGCCACTCGTTTTGTTTGGGTGAGGCCGCGTGCAAGCAAAGCAGGCCCCCGATCCAGGCTGCGTATCCGTCCACCGTGGCGGGGGCAACTGCTTGTCCGCCGCTCCAACTGCCCATGAGGCGGCCATCCCGCACCATTTGCTCGCTCACGAACCGCGCCGCGCCCTCAGCGGCCTGTAAATAAGCGGGTTCGCCCAGTTCCCGTGCCGCAGTAGCCAGCGCGGAGATTGCCAATCCGTTGCCTAGAATAGGGCAGAGAAAAATCACCCTGGGCGCGGGCCGCTGATCCCGGGCCCGGGCCAACAGGGGCCGACAAGCATCCAAAAAGGCGCGGTCGGGTTCGGTGAGGGGTGTGGCCCGGAAGGGGAGCCAGCCTTCAACATCTTCATGATCATCATGTATGCATCCCATCTTTGGATCGCAGCGGGCTGTCCGGTTGGGTTTGGTCTCCAGCGTGCCCCCGTCCACACCGATGCCCAGCAGCGTACACAGGCGCACCCCGTCGTCCGCGCCCAGCACGTTCTGAATCTCCTCGGGCATCCAGCGGTAGTACGCGCCCTCGCCCCCCGGATCATCGGCGTCTTGTGAAGAGTAGAACCCCCTATGCTCCCCGGCCAGTTTGCCGGTGATGTAGGCCAGCGTATCCCCCGCCACCCCCATAAAGTCAGCATCGGCATAATGGATGGCATCGGGGTGCCGGGCGGCTTCCAGATAGGTGAGGGCCAGCAGCGCGTTGTCTTGCAGCATCTTTTCGTAATGGGGGGTGCGCCACGCCCTGTCTACCGCATAACGGAAAAAGCCGTGGCCGATGTGATCCCGGATGCCGCCTCGGGCCATGGCCTCCAACGTCCGCGCTGCCATACGATACGTATCTCTTTTGCCCCGTTGCAACAAAAACCGCAATGCAGGCACGTTGGGGAATTTGGGCGCGCCGCCGATGCCGCCGTGGCGTTCGTCTTGGGCGCGGAGCAGCCCGTCTTCCAACTGATGGGCCAGGGCGTGGGCGTCCGGGGGCGTTGCCTGTGCTGACTGGGGCTTTAAAGCCAGGGATTCGGTAAGGTGATCGGCCCACTCTTCCAGCTTTACACGGTCAAACTCCCATAGATTGGTGATCCGGGAGAGCAGCCCGCACAGCCCCATCTGACCATGCCGATTGCCCGCGGGCAGATAACTCACCGCGTAGAAGGGGCGGCGGTCGGGCATTAAAAAGGCGTTGAGGGGCCATCCGCCGTGGCCTTGGAGTCCCACACAGGCTTGCATGTAAAAAGAGTCCACATCCGGCCATTGCTCCCGGTCCACCTTGATGGGCACAAAGTGGGCGTTGATCAGCTCGGCGATCAGCGGATCCTCAAAACTCTCCTCGGCCATCACATGGCACCAATGGCAGCTGGCGTAGCCGATGGACAAAAACACCGGCTTGTCTTCAGCCCTGGCTTCGGCAAAGGCCTCGTTGCCCCAAGGCCGCCAGTCTACGGGATTGTAGGCGTGTTCAAGCAGGTAGGGCGACTTGTCGTGGATCAACCGGTTGGGCGTGTGGAGCGAATCCGTCACAGGCAACACCGCTTTCGTTTTTTGGTATTTTGCTTAGCATTTCCAGCGCCCGCAAACATTATGAGGCCCATTCTTATAACTTCATTTGACTTTGATGTTCCGGCGTGATATTTTGAGTGTGACCCTAAAAAATAATTGAAAGGGCGAAGCACATATGTTCAAGTTTTTATCCGATGCCGCAAACAACAGCTTCAAATGGGAATCCCTAGGAGATGTGGGCCAAGGCCGAAGGAATCTGGGCGGTGAAATGCCTGTGCTGGTGTACCGGCTGTTTCAATTTACCATGCGCGATGTGCTCAACAAAAGATATGGAAGCGACGAGGCCGTTGAAATCTTTCGCAGGGCAGGGGAGTTGGCCGGTGAGGAGTTTGCCGCCAACATGCTGGACGTGTCGTTGCCCTTTGATCAGTTTGTGGCCCAGCTTCAGCAGAGGCTTAAGGATGTAAAGGTAGGCATCCTGCGGCTGGAAGAGGTAAGCGCCGATGCTAGCAAAATGGTGCTGTCGGTGGCGGAAGACCTGGATTGCTCCGGATTGCCCATCACCAGCGAGGTGGTATGCAATTACGACGAGGGTTTTATTGCCGGGATACTTAAAACATACACCGGCAAGTCCTACGAGGTGCGGGAAGTGGACTGCTGGTCCAAAGGGGACAGGGTTTGCCGGTTTACCGCTAAGGCGGAGAAGTAGGGATTAGGGGGTAGGGGTTAAGGGAGGAACCGTATGATCCATCACACAGAGCTGGAAAAAATCTTTGAAAGCCTAAAGGCAATCGCGCTGAACCAAAAGAGCGTGGAATTGGACGCTAAGGAGTTCGGGCCCGAGTTTCATCCGATCATCGAGGCGATCAACCATATCATTCTATCGCTCCGGGAAATCAGCGCTCTTGCTCAGGATTTGTCCGAGGGCCAGCTGGATACGACGGTTTTTTCCCGAACCAACTATCTTTCTTCCGTATTCAAAGAGTTGCGCGCCAAACTCAAGCATCTTTCCTGGCAGGCAAAACAAGTGCAACATGGGGACTACAGCCAGCGGCTCGAGTATTTTGGCGAACTCTCGGACTCAGTCAACAGCATGATCGAAGAGCTGGACGCACGGGAACAAAAGCTGATCCAACAAAAAGAAAACTACCGCCAGCTTTCCGAAACCATGCAACTGGCCCTCAACAACATTACCGAACGCGTATTCATCACCGATGCGCAACTGAGCGAGATCCTGTATATGAACGAGGCGTCCCTGGCCTATATCCAAGGCACTTCGCACTTGGATGTGGCCGTTGAGTTGCGCCGCCGTTTACAGAACGTAAAACAAGGCGCAGACGCCGCCGAATATTATTGCAAAAAAAGCCGGGCTTGGTACCAAGTAACGGCCAGCCCCTTTTTGTGGATCGACGAGCAACCCGCTTTGCTCCTGATCGAAAGGGATATCACCTCCGACAAAGAAAAAGAAAGCCTGCAATTGTACAACAGGCTGCTTTTGGAGCACTGCCCGGACATTATCCTGCTGCTGGACAATCAGCTGAATCTGCTGCTTGCCACCGATTCCATCTATAAACTGATCGGACATGATGCACTGGTTGGGCAGGGAGATCACGCTTCGCCTCCCTTCCTCTCCCTGGCGGAAAAGCACTTCCCCCCCCAAGTATGCCAGCGCTTGGCCAATTCCCTAAGCGAGATCGTTTCTCCCGGCGCGGACGCTCGCGAAAAGGAGTTGTCCCTCTCCATTGGTGGCCGCGAATACCAAGTGTACATTTTGCGCTTTGTAAACGAGGCATCGGACTTTTCCGGCGTCCTGATCCTGATGAACGATGCCACCGACCTGATCGACGCCAAAAACATAGCCGAAAGCGCCAACCGCGCCAAGTCCGACTTCCTGGCCAACATGTCCCACGAGATCCGCACGCCCATGAACGCCATCATCAACCTGCTCAACCTTGTATCCGGCGATTCACTGAGCCAGCGGCAAAGCGATTACATTGCCACCATCAAACAATCGTCACAGATGCTGCTGTCCATCATCAACGATATATTGGACTTTTCCAAGATCGAGACGGGCGCCCTGTCTCTAACGCCATCAACCTTTGAGCTGGCGCCCATGCTACAAAACATCGCGGGTTTGGGCCTGATCACCGCCGAAACCAAGAACCTGGCGTTCCGATATGAGTTTGGCGATACGTTGCCCCAGCGGGTGTATATGGACGAGAACCGCCTGCGCCAGGCCATCATGAACCTGGTGGTAAACGCGGTAAAATACACAGACGCCGGCCAAGTGCTGTTCTGCGCTCATGCGGAAGAGGACAACCTGGTGTTTGCTGTAACCGATACCGGCATCGGCATCCGGGAAGAGGTGTTACCCAACTTGTTTTTGCCCTTTGAGCAGTTGGATTCCGGGCGGAACCGAAAAACGAACGGCGCGGGCCTGGGCCTGGCCATCACAAAGCATCTGTGCACTGCCATGGGCGGCGACGTATCCGCACAAAGCGAATTGGGCAGCGGTTCCACGTTTACCATCCGCTTGCCGCTGCCACAGAATATACCGGCGAACGAACCCCAAAGCGGCTTCTCCGCCCCCAATGCCAAGGTGCTGGTGGTGGACGATATTGAAATCAACCTGATGGTAGCCGAAGCTGTGTTGGAGAGTTTTTCGATCCAGCCCGATTTGGCCGGCTCGGGCGAGGAGGCGCTGGAGCGCATCCGCCAAACCGATTACGACCTGATCTTTATGGATCTGATGATGCCAGGCATGGATGGCATGCAGACCACCGCCTGCATCCGGGCCCACAACGATTACTATCGCAATGTTCCGGTGATCGCCCTTACCGCCAATGTTTTTGCCGGTGATGAGGCCAAGGATAACTTTAACGGCCACCTCACCAAACCCCTTGAACCTGACTTAATGGAGCAGTGCTTGCGGGAGTGGCTGACTCATGACCCGGTAGACCGGTAGCGGCGGATGCCCAGCCGCCATAAAGACGCCGCGGGCAACCAAAAGAGCTGGGCGGCCAGGGGTGTCAGCGCCCAGGCCGGGTTTGGCGTACGATCCAGTATGTAACACAATGGATAATACTGCACGCAGGCCAGGGGCACGATAAAAGTAAAAAAGCGCAGCGCCCACTTGCCGTAAATGCTAAACGGATAACGCCCAAACTCCCGGCCCCCGAACGTAAATATGTTAAAAAACTCAATGCCCTCGGTGGTAAAAAAGCAGATAGCCCCGTAGGTAAGAAACAGCGCGGCAAATATCGAAGCGCCGCCCAGCACCATGCCGCCCAGCACGGCGCAGCGTTCGGGCGTCCAGTGCACGCCGCTGGCCGGAAGCGCGTAGGCCAGCATGATGATACCCTGCAGCAAACTGGCCAGGCGGTAGATCTCCACGGTGGAGCACAGCACCTGATACAGCGCGCCCCTAGGGCGGCACAGCACACGGTCGAACTCGGCGCGGCGCAGCAGGGCGGGGAAGGAATCCAGCCCGTAAAAGAAGCACTCGGCTATGGAAAAGCCCATCAGGATCACGGCAAAGCAGAGTATGACCTCCGGGAAGGCAAAACCTTCGATCTCGCCAAATTGCAGGTACAAAAAGTACACCCCGGCAGCGGCACCCATGGTCATCACAAACTGGGATACCAGCAGCATCACAAAGGAGCTTTTGTACTGCATCTGCGCCCGCAGGTGCATGGATAGAAAACGGAGGTATAGCATAGCAATCACCCAAAAACTCGAGTTGACATCTTTCAGGAATGTGCGGTATACTAAAGAAGGTTCGACGGAGGGGCTTTAGTGCTTTAGGCTTTCTCCTAGGTGCGGTTACGGTGGTAGGATACCGTGACCGCTTTTGTTTATCCTCCCTGTAACTGCACGCGCCGCAACACCCGGCCCAATAATAAATGCCCCAGCAACACCAGCGCCACCAACCAAAACACCTGTAAAGCGATGCCCGTAAGCGCTTCTGTTCCGGCGATATTGCCGCTGTATACACGCAGCGGCATATTTGCGCCTGCCCCAAAGGGCAGGTAGATCAGCACATTACGCATCACCGGCGGAAAAAACGGGATCGGTATCATCTCGCCGGAAAAAAAGCTGACGACCGAGGTGGCGATCCGCCGCACGCCGCGAGGGGACAGGGTGTGGCAGCAGATCACGTATACCAGCATGCAGTTGGCCACCCCCACCAGCCAGCTCAGCGCCAACGAAAGCACAAAGGCGGCAAAAGCGGCAAGGCTGGGCGGCAGCATCAGGCCGTAAGGTGCGGGCAGCAACGCCGCCACGATCAGTATGGGCCCACAGCGCAGCACGGCATTGCTGAGCCGCCCCGCCGCCGTACGGGAGAACCACAGGGCGTACAGATCGGCGGGCCTGCACAGCTCGTAGGCCAGCCCGCCTTGCTCAATAGACGCAAAGATGTCGGCATCAAAGAAAAGCGAAAAAAGTAACGCCAAAAACGCCTGCCGCAACCAGGTATAGCTGGTAAGCTGGGCAAAGGTTATGGATTGAGGCGCGCCGTTTTGGTAGAGGGCGGCGTACAGCAAAATTTCGAACCCGCCCCAAAAGAACTGGGTTACCAACCCACCCAGCGCCGCCGCCCGGTACTGCATGCCGGCTGCAAATCGTATACGCAGCATGCCCGTGTAGGTTTTCATATTTCGTACTCCCTGTACATGGCCGCTACCATCTGTTCGACTGGCGGATCGGCCACGGCCAAGTCGGTGACCTCGGCCCGTTCGCACAGCCAGGCAATGGCCGCGGGCAGAGTGAGCGCCACCGTATCCACCGCAATCACCGCCCGGCCGGTTAGGCTGTCGGGCAGCAGCGCCATGCCCTGGGAAAGTTCCGGCGTGGGCCCGGCGTAAGTGACGGTAAGGGTTTTTTGCGCCCCGTACCGGCGCTTAAGGCCAGCCAGATCGCTATCGAGCAAGATGCGCCCGTTGCCGATCAGCAATATACGCTGGGAAAGGGCCTCGATGTCCTGCATGTCGTGGGTGGTGAGCAGTACAGTCGTGCCCTGCTCTCGATTTAGGGTATGGACAAAGGAGCGCACCGCAATTTTGCTCACCGCATCCAGGCCGATGGTGGGTTCGTCTAAAAACAAAATGCGTGGGCTGTGGAGCAGGGAGGCCGCGATTTCGCAACGCATGCGCTGGCCTAGGCTCAGCTGGCGTGCCGGTGTGCGCAGCAGCGCGCCCAAGTCCAGCAGTTCGGTAAGGGTGGCCAGTACGCGTTTGTAATCGGCATCGGCCACACGGTACATATCCCGCAATAGGGCAAAGGAATCCCCCACGGGCACATCCCACCAAAGCTGGCTGCGCTGGCCAAACACCACGCCGATGTCCTGCACGTGCTGTTTGCGCTCCTTCCAGGGCGTGCGGCCCAGTATCACGCACTCGCCGCTGTCCGGCGTCAGCACGCCGCTCATTACCTTGATGGTGCTGCTTTTGCCCGCGCCGTTGGGCCCAATATACCCCACCATCTCCCCGGCGGCCACGGAAAAGCTTAGGCCGTCCAAGGCGCGTATGGTATCGTATTGGCGCGAAAACAGCGCCCGAGCCGCCGCCCCCAGGCCAGCCTCCCGCCTAGCGACCCTATATTTTTTATGGATATGCGATAATTCAATCATAGCAATGTAATGTAACATGGGGGGCAGGCCGGGCGCAACTTAAATTTTACATAATAGTCTAATCTTTACACCCTTGCGAGTATCGTATAGATCAGGTATGCTATATGTGGCAGTTTATATCGAGGAGGAACAACATGAACCGGATCAAAACTTGGTGCTCGATTTTGTTGTGTGTGCTGCTCATTTGTTGCGCCGCACCTACAGTAGCCTTATCTGCAGCAGCCGAATCAGGAAATGCCGATCTGTTCACCCGGGAGGTGGACGGTTCCAGCAGCGAATACGTAAACTCCGTTGTGGCGGTACAAGATACGCTGTATATGCTGGGCAACGCCCTGTTCAGCTATCGCCCGGGGAATGCCGAACCCCAACAGCTGCTCACTAGCGAGCAGATTTGGGATTCCGAAACCATCTACCAACCCCAGCTATTGATTGGCGGCGAGGACACTCTTTTTGCCCTGGATACCACCCATGGCATGCTGGGCATGTGGGATGGACGGCGCTTCGATTGGATTCAGCAACTGGATTGGGCCAACATGACCCGGGAAGTGGATGAGTGGACCGAAAGCCGCAGCGTACAATCCCCCATCATGGCAGACGGCTGGCTCTATATGCTGGTGATGAGGAATTTTGATGCCTGGGACGATTTTGCCCTGCATCGCTACGATATCGCAACCGGCGAATTCACCATCTTGTCCACCCAAGACGTATTGTCCATCGCATCCTGCGCGCCGGGCAAACTGGTGGCCTTGCGCAGGGACCGGGTGGAGTGGAAACCCTCCATCGTGGTGGTGGACGGCGTAACGGGCGCGGTGGAGCGCACACTGTTTGAGGCTGATGGCTACTATGGTATGTTGGGCGGCCTGGCCTGCGACATCGAAACGGGCGCCGTGTACGTTGCCAAGGGTAACATGGTGGTAACGGCAGAAAATGGCGCCCTGGGTGAGCCCGTGGCCTACATCAACGCCGACGCCAGCGAACGTTATCCGGGCGTCCTGCTGTCTACCGGGCATTACGCTGTGTATACCTACAATGGTTTGTTTGTTCGCAGCCTGGATCCCCAGCACAGGCCCTCCACGGTGTTGCGGCTGGCCGGCGGATATATGGACGACGCCACCAGCGCCTTCGCCCGGGCCAACCCCGATGTTGCCTTGCAAACCACCGACGACTTTATGTTTACCAGCCAGCAGGTGATCGAAGCCCTGCTCTCTCAAGAAGACAATGTGGATGTGTTCCGGGTCTTTTCCATTGCAGGGTTTAAGGGCCTGCGGGACAAGGGATACCTGGCCGATCTTTCGGCTTCACCCGCCCTGGTGGCCGCCGTGGAGGCCATGTATCCCGCCGTGGGCGACGCGGTGCTGGTAGATGGAAAACTATACGGCCTCCCGTCTGATCTTTCGCTGGATCTGTGGCAGGTGGAGGTTGACGCTCTGGAACAGCTCGGGTTGGGCGGCATGCCCGCCACCATGTTGGACTTCCTGGATGTGATTGAGCGGTGGTTCGACGAGGACATGGCCGACGATCATCCGGAGTGGACGCTGTTTGACCAGTGGGTCAACAAGGAGCAGATATTGTACCAATTGGTGATGTCCTACATCGGTCGATACGAGCAACCGCACGAGCCGCTGCAATTTGACACCCCCCAGCTGCGCGCGGTATTGGAGCGCTGGGAGCAATTGCCGGACTTCGGGCAAAGCTTCGACGGTGGGGGTACGGTGGTTCGTTCCTTCTCCTCCTCCGATGATGCAATCCCCTTGTTTAATCTAAGCGCTTACCCGTTTAACCGGTTTTATAGAGGAAACGCGGATTCGAAACCCCAAATGGCGCCGCCCCCTGCCTTTATCCAAGGGGAGGCGCCCATGGTGCTTTGCCACCTAACCGTGTACGCCCTTAACCCCAACTCCACCCAAGAGGAGGTGGCGTTGCATTACCTGGAGTACCAGGCCGAGCACGGCGACCCGCGCTCCCGCTACATGCTGCGGCCTGACCTAAGCGAACCTGTGCCCGAATCCTACGCCATTGAAAGCAAACGGACCGCGGAACAGTATTTGGCCGAGGCCCTGGAGAAATTGGACAAAGCCGACGAAGCCGATATAAAGGACATCGAGGCGGAGATCGAGAGCTACCAGGCCTGGTTGGATGACATCGAACGTTATTACTGGATGATCCCGGCCGAGGCCCTGGCCGAATACCGGGCGCTGGCGCCCTATTTTGTGCTGAGCATCGACTCGGTGATGCTGAATTACGACGCGGGCTCGGTGGAGGAGTTGTTTAGCGATCTGCAGCGTTATGCCCAAGGGCAAATGCGGTTGGACGAGATGCTGCGCGAGCTGGACAAGAAATCCAGGATGATCTTTTTGGAGGGGCAATAGGGGACAGGGGTTAGGGTGTAGGGGCGGCCCTATGTGGCCGCCCTCACTCACGTGTTATGGGTGATTGCGCAATCTGCGGGCGACCACACAGGGTCGCCCCTACAGGATGCCTCCGTTGCTTCTGCTCCTAATTCGCGTTATACTGTATACGCAAGAAAAATCTCGCCGAAGGGAGGGGATGGCATGTTTACACGCAAGCGTATGCTCGCGCTCTTTCTGCTTCCCGGCCTGGCGGGCCTGCTGGTGTTTTACCTCATCCCCTTTGTGTACGGCTTTTACTTTAGCGTTACAGACGGCACCCGGCTCAACGAATACGTAGGTTTTAGCAACTACCTCAAAGTCTGGCAAAACCCCATGTTTCAGCAGGGTTTACTCACCACCATGGAACTGTCGCTGCTGTGTGCGCCCATCATTTTTGTGCTGGCCTTTGCCATCGCCGGTATGTTGCGTTCCCTGGGCCAGGGCAGCACCTTTTACCGCAATGCCCTGCTACTCCCTTATCTGATGCCCTCCTCGGCCATGATCCTGATCTGGCTGCTGATATTCGACTATAGCGGTGTGTTTAACCAAATCCTGGTGGAAGCATTGGGCTTGGGGGGCGAGCGCCTGATATGGACCAGCGGGCCCCTGCTGCGGGTGCCGGTGATCTTGCTGTATGTGTGGAAAAATCTTGGCTTCTCAGTCGTTATATTTACATCGGCTTTGCAGGCCGTGCCCCAGGCGTACTACGAGTACGCGTCGCTGGAGGGGGCTTCCCGGGTCAAACAAGAGCTGCGCATCACCCTGCCGCTGATTTCGCCCACCGCCTTCCTGGTGTTTGTGCTGGCCTGGATCAACGCGTTTAAAATCTTTAAGGAGATCTACTTTATCGGCGGGGCGTACTCGGATCTATACACCCTTCAGCACTTTATGAATAATCACTTTGCCCGGATCAACTACCAATACGTTACCACGGCGGCCTACTCCTTTGCCGTGATCGTTTTAATCTTGTTTGGCGCGTTATATTGGTTTGAAATGCGGCACAGAGTCGAGTAAGGAGTGAACATGATGGCAAAAAAGCCTCGCCTCTTTATCCACGCATTGATGTGGGTTATTGTTGCGTTGCTGTTGCTGCCCATTGTGTTTACGTTTTTTTACTCGTTTTTCCCCAAATCAGAAATGGACGCCTATCTGTCGCTGAGGGGTCGTTTTTCGGAAGCGTGGCTGCCGCTGTTGGTATCGCCCAAGGTGTTTTCGCTGCGCCAGTATTACACCATCTTTATTGAGGAGCCCATGTACCTTCGGTTGTTTCTAAATTCCGTAACCTACGGGGTGGGCATTTTGCTGGGGCAGATGGTGTTTGTGCCCAGCATGGCGTATGCCCTGAGCCGCTTTCGGTTCCGGGGGCGAGAGGCCCTGTTTTTTGTGGTGATGGCGCTGATGCTCATGCCCTTTCAGGTGATCCAAGCCCCTACGGTGATCACCCTGCGCACCCTGAACCTAATGAACACGACGTGGGCGGTGCTGCTGCCCATGTGGTTTACGCCGTTTTATATCTTTTTGCTGCGCCAGTTTATGGTGGGCATCCCCGCGGAGATGTTTGAGGCTGGCATGATGGACGGCGCGGGGCCGGTGCGGGCTTATTTTCATGTGATGATGCCGGTGTGCCGCCCGGTGCTGGGTGCGGCCCTGGCCCTGTCTTTTGCCGACAGTTGGAACATGGTGGAACAACCCCTGGTGTACCTGCAAAACGAGATGGCCCGCCCCCTTTCGGTGATGTTTAATGTGCTGTCCGAAAGCAAAAAGGACATCGCCTTTGCCGGGGCGGCGCTGTACATTGTGCCCATGCTGGTGATGTATTTTTATTTCCAAGAGGATATTCTGCTGGGCGTTCAGTTGTCCGAGCTGAAATAGGGAGTGAATCAACGATGAAAAAGATAGCGATCCGCGTGGGTGTGATTTTGGCGATTGTGGTGGCGTGCAGCATGTTTTTTGCCAACACCATCCTATCCATCACAACCCCCAAAGTAAAATTTGCCGATGTGGGCTTTAGGCGGTTTGAGGAGCAGATTAGCCGTAGCGCCGTCCTCTATTTTGCCAAAACTGAAAAGATCACCGTGGACGGCGCGCGCAAAACGCCCATCACCATCGACCGCATGTACGTGCGTGAGGGCGACCGGGTGGCCGAGGGCGAAATCATCTGCACCACCAAACTCTCCGACTCCTTTGCCGACGAAGTGGACGCCGCCAGCGACGCCCTGGTTGCCGCCCAACTGGCGTACATGAAAAACGAAACCGATAACATCGGGCTGGTCAACACCATCGACAGCGACAAAAACGAGGCCAAACGAACCATGGACGATACCAGCCGGGCCCTGGCCGACACCCAAGCCAGGCTGCTGGGCGAGGCCGCCAAGGTGGGTTTGCTGCTGGGTGAGGATACCAAGATATGGGCCGGTTTGGTGCAAGAAAGCGGCAACGCCGATCTTGCCGCCCTAATGGAAGCGGTTCTGGATGCCCAAAGCGAAGCAGATCGCGCCAACACGGCCTTTTTAGATACCTTTGCCAACAGCAAAACCAAAACCGAAGTATACGAATTTCTGCTCCGCCGGGCCGAGCTGCAGCTTGAGCTGGACAGGGCGCAAAACAAGCTGGTGGAGCTGGTGTCCGTAGGTGAGGCCATGACCACCATCCGTGCCGAACACGAGGGGTACATTGTGGCCCTGCATATCGACGAGGGGCTGGTGTACGACGGCAGCGGTTCCGCCTACGAGATCACCGCCGTGGGCGAGGAGCCGGTGCTGCGCTGCGACATATCCGGCGTCAAACGGGAGTTTGCCGAGGGCATGCGGGCCGATATCAGAGCCGAATATGGCGACATCCGCGCCGAGGTATCCGCCGTGATCAGGGAGGGCGTGGATCGCAGGCATCTGCACATACCCCTCACCGCCGATATGATCGCGCAATTGGGCGGCGCCCGCACCCTGCTCCAAAACGGGGCTATGGTAAGGCTCACCTACCGCGCCAAGGAAGCCACCACCATATTGCCCCCGGCCGCAGTGCGCAGCCAGGGCGACGGCAGGGGCGATTTTATCTATGTATCCGACTTTAAGTACGATATTTGGGGCACTTACATGGTGGCGCGCAAGCTGCCGGTCACCGTGCTGGAGCGCGGCGACAAAGAGGTATCGGTTCAAGAGGATCTGCGCTACGGTTCACGTCCGGTGTTTCAAGAAAGCAAAGCATTAAAAGAAGGTGGCCGCATCGAAGAATACATCGATTAGCAAACTTGCGTTGTTTGTGATCCTATCGGGCTTATTGCTTATGGCCTATTCCCTGTGGGAGATCGAGCGCACGCCGGGGTTGCTTCAATACGTGGTGTTGGCCGACCCGGAGATCGGCTTCGCTTCCAATGGTTCTGGTGATTCTGGGCCTGACGTGGAGCCAACCAGCTTTCTCCAACAGCGCATCGAACTGCTGGAGGAGACCGTGCCTGCCCTGGAGCAGATGGTGAGCGCCTACACCCTTGCGGGTTCCACAACACAAGTGGCGCTGAGCACCGAGTTTACCGGCGCTCTTGCGGGGCTAAGGGCTGTGGGGCGGGATTTTTTTGTGGTGTATCCGGCATTGTTATTGCTGGGCCGCTTTCCCCACCCCGAAGAGATTACCCAGGGCGAGCGGGTGATACTGCTGGACGAGCAATTGGCGCTGGAGCTCTTTCGTATGATTGAAGCCATCGACCGGGAGGTGGAGCTGCAAGGCGAAACTTATCGGGTGATCGGTGTATTGCGCAATCAAAGGCGGGTGGGCGACGATGCCGACCACTACGCAATCATACCCCTCACTGCCGCGGCTAAGGCGGGCATTCAGTTAGAGACCCTGGGCCTGTCCGCTGTGCCGGAGCCCCGGGGGGGCGCCAGGCTCACCTTTGCCGAAACGGCGCAGCAATGGATGTCCGGCGGCAATACCTACGATCTGCGTCGGGAGCGGGTGGGGGCCAGCATCTGGGCCCGCTTCTTTGGCTGCGGCGTGGGATTTGCCGCCCTGGGCTGGCTGATTATCAAGTACGCCCGCTCCATCGGCGCGCTCAAAGCGCATATGCGGGAAAAGCTGATAAACCAGTACATCACGCGGCTGCTTCCCTACTTGATTTTTCACATTCTGTTAAGAGCAATCGCCCTGGCCGTTTTGGCCGGGCTGGCGGCAGCGCTGGCCAACTTGCTGCTGGAGCCCATACAGGCTTTTCCTGAGTTTGTACCGGATATTTTGGTGGAACCAACGGAAATCGTCAAAACCTTCTGGAACCTGCGCCGCGCTGAATCCGACGCCGTGGTCATCCGCACACCCCAAATGATCCGCCTGCTGTACTTTGGCCAGTTGTGCAACGCCGCTGTGATACTTACGCTGGCGGGCGGATGCCTGATATTCCGGCGGCGGAAGGTGTATTAATTAATTATTTATATTTTTGTTCTTGTTCTTAAATTGCAATTAAGTCATCCGAAATCCCTTGTATTTTGGCTCCGTTCACTGCTAAAATGGTTGCCATACAATAATACAATTCGGAGGCGCTATAGCAATGGAAAAACAGAAAAAAGTGAAATTTTATCAGACAAAGGGATTTCGGGCGCTGATCGCCATTGCGCTGGCAGTGATATTGCTGTCCGACGGAGCGGTGCAAAATATGGCGTCTCTGTTCGCTACCGAGCAGGAAGAGCCGGTACACCAAGGGGTTGCGGTGCTGGAGCCCGCGCCGGAAACGAAGGCTCAGCCTGAACCGCAGGGCGAGCCTGAAGCCCAGGATGAACCTGAAGCCCAGGGTGAGCCTGAAACCCAAGGCGAGCTTGAAACCGAAGGCGAGCCTGAAGCCGAAAGCGAGCCTGAAGGGGAAAGCGCCTCTGAAACCGAAGGCGAACCCATCGGCGATGCCGCTGCAAAAGCCGCGGCGGGGAGTTTCCTTGCCGAGATTCTTGCCATCGACGACATGACGTATGTGCGCGTAAGCGGCGATGTCTTTTCATCCTACAGGTTGCGGGAGCAGGATCTGCTGGGCCGGGTTTCGGGCATTGCCGTCGCCAGCGCCTACAACGAGGCTGACGACGAAGCCCAAGTCCCTGCTTCGGTGCTTGTGGCTTTTGTTACCGAAGGCGGGCTGTTAGAAAGCTACATCGCCCCCGCCAATGCCCAACTGCTGGCGTATGAACTGACCGTTGAAGAGATTGGCGAGGATGTGGCCCTTGAGTACGGCTCAGCCGCTTGGCCGCTGCCCTTGGCCAATTTTGAGCCCGCCCAAGAAATGGCGCCCATGATGGGTTTATTTGCGGAACTTGAGCTGAGCGCCGAAGCCCAGGCCGTGATCGACATGATCGAGCTGCTGCCCGATGCCGACGCGCTGCCCGATGGCCCGGTTCCCCAAGAGCTGATCGATCAAATCTTGGCCGCCTGGGAAGCGTACCAAGCGCTGACCGAGGAGCAGCAGGCCGAGGTATATAACATCGACAAGCTGGAAGCGCTGTTGCCCTTGCTGTTCCCGCAGCCCATGATCATGGCGGCCGGTATCGACGGGCTTTTGGAGTTGACGGTAAGCGCCGTGTGGAACGACAACGATGATGAGGCCCGTGCCCGCCCCGCAAGCGTGACGGTTCGGCTGTTGGCCGACGGGGAAGAGATCGCCTTTGCCGTGCTGCAAGACGCAAACGACTGGCAGCATACCTGGGCCGAGCTGCCCCAGTATAAGGAAGACGAAGTGACCGCGATCAACTATTCCGTTACCCAGGATGCCGTGGCCGGTTACTATACCTACATAGATTCCGACGGGGAGCCTAACATGCCGGTGGCGGTGAACATCTACATCGACGGTGAGCTGAGCATGAACCTGGCCAACGGCCACGTGTTCCGCATCCGCTTCGACGGTGCGTCCATCACGGCCATCATCACCTACCGGCCCTACCTGACCGGATTGCAGGAGAGGCTGCGCATCGTGCTGCCGCCGTTTTTCTACTTTACGGCCACGCCCAGCAGCGGCGACGGCTTCCGGGTGCAACACAGCAACGTACCTTTGCCCAAGGAATACTACACCTCGCCCATGGCCGACATTCTAAAAAACTATACCCCCAGCAGAACCAATTGCAACCAGTTGGTGATCATCTTTGATGAGGATGTGGCTTCGGAGTTTACGCTCACCCTGGGCATGGCGTCCAACAACCTGAACTGGCTGAGCGAGCTGATGGTGCTGTACGGAACCGATCCCGACAAGATTCCCCTTAAGATACTGGCCATTGCCGAGGACATGAACGGCAAACGCTTGGACTACGCGGAGTATGAGGGTACGTCGGCCATCACCGATGCCAGCGGCCTCAGCCCGTTTGAATCCGTAATCAACTTCCCTAACCGCTTCAATAGCAACAACATCATCCCTTGCCCGTGGAACGGTAACGGCTACGAAGCGCAGCAAGTACAGCTCTATGCCAATGCCTCCAATTGGTACCTGGCCAGTGTGAGCACCTGGCATTATCCCTATACCGACATGGTGTTTTATGTGCCTTGCCCCGAGCCGCTGAAGGTTACCGGCTTTTTAAACGTAGCGTACACCCCCAAGCCCGAAGATTACTTTGAGCTGAGCGGCAAGCGCTATTTGAAGATTGAGAGCGCTTCGTTTAGAAACATGATGAACATCAACAGCGCGTTCAATTGGCCCGCCAGCGCAAACAATGCATCCAACAGGAACATGGTGACCTACCAGTTCCCCGATAACGACACGCTCCTGCCGGGAGATGCTTATTCCTTTGGCCCGGTATACATGGGGTATACCCACAAAGGCATACGGTACGACTTGGACGCAAGCGCCCAGGTTGCCGCGCCCACTGTGTGGACCATCAATGATTTTGCCGTTACCAGCTCGCGCACTTCCCCGCATACCAATGTCTCATTCTTTGACCCAAATGGCAGCTGGGGAAACTCAGAGAACTTGCGCAAGCGCCTGCAGGGCAAGGAAGGCGACAGGTATCAAGTGCATTGGACCTACGGCGGCGCCAACCGCAACAGCCTGGCCTACACCTACGAAGACGCCCGCATGAACCTCACCTTCCCTTACGAGGTATCGCCCACTCGCATTGAATACACGGCGGGCGGTGTGATTTCTTACAACCATCAATCGTCTTTGCCCTATGTAGGCAACCAGTTTAATCCCACGGCGGTGGATTATCGCGTGCATGGGGATCCCACCGTACACACCATACCGTTGAGCCCGACGCAACACTTCGTTAACTTCCCCGAGGAAGCGGAAAATATCGTGTGGGTGTCCTTCCATTACGATGAAATTATGCCGTCGATGCAGAACATGACGTATGTCATCACGGCAAACAACAAAACCCAAGACGCCAACGGACAGGACTTGGGCGCTTCGTACAATGTACAAATCGGCATGTCCCTCACCACGGAGAGCGGCATGCGGGCGACCGCGGCAAAGGATCCGGCCAGGCGGATAGAGGATGCGTTTTTCCTTTCCTTCGGCCAGCCTTTCCAGCTGACCCAACCCATGGATGCGCTGCGCTTCGGCACCATCCACGCTTCCGGCGGTACCGCCGGGAACAGAACCACCACGGTACTTTCCCGCGGAAAGCTAAGCAACTCCAACGCGCCGCAGCCGGGCAGCACCTCTTCGACGTCTCCCATCACCACACCCAACACCAATCCGTACCCCTGGTCGTTTGTGATCATGAAAACCGACGGCCAGATGCAAGACTATGAGGATGTGCGGATCACTGTCACAAACACCAATGCCGCCAGCGCCAATGTGATGGAAAAACTAAAGGGCTTTCACTTTGGCGGGCAAATCATCAGCAGCTCCAGCGGGGTTACCATCAAGTACACCACCAACCTTGGCCAGCGGGAGCAGGTTGTTACCACCAACGGCATCAATGTCGATCTGCGGCTCCTGCCGGGTGAGCATGTGCTTAGCGGCAGCCAAGTTGTGATCGAACTGGGCACCATCAACGGCGAAAAGCTTACGCCCACCAGCCAGGCGCCCACCAGCGTAAGCAACAACAAGTGGAACTATACCTCCACCATCGGCCAGGGCAATACCATCACCCCTTACTTTAACGGCATCCGCCAGTATTCCGACGGTTCGCCCGTGGTGCATAATTCCACCAATGAGCTCAAGGGTACGCTCACCACCAGCACCCAGGCCCGGTTTATCGACGGGGCCAACGGCCTCAGCACGCAGTTTAACGATACCTCCATCGGCTCCATCGTGCACCAAACCGGCTGGAGCTCCACGCTTACACAGAACGATGCCAGCGCCGCCGCAGTGGGTTGGAACAACAACAGGTCTTACTACCCCAACTCTGTGGTGAACTTTACCCTGGGCCTGGGTGCGGTGTGGCCCAACGCCTTAACCGGCGACGTTATCGATGACATGAACCAGTACAAACAGTTCGACATGGGCGGCGCCCTGCTGTACCTGGAGGTGGCCGAGGGTTTTGAGCTAACCAGCATCACCGGGTTTGCGCTCAAGGAAATTCGCGCCATTCCCTCCAGCAGGAACAAGCTGTTTGTGTTTGAGGCGGATTCCTACATCACGTCGATCCGCTTGAACAACAATATGATGCCGTCCAGGCAGGTGCAGGGTTATGTAACGCCCACCGCCCAGCTGTCGGTAAACCAAACGCCCATGATCCTAAACGGCGCTTGGAGCTGGGACGCCTTTGCCGACCGATACATGACGCCGGCCTCCGGCCCCGATGCGTACTTTAATCAAGCCCCCTATTACACCATCACTACGCCGGACAGGGCTTTCCCAAGCCATTGGGGCATTGTGGCGGCGCCCCGGCCCGAGGGCACGGACGACCCGTACGGCTACGTAGAGCGGCAGATGGGCATCCTGAACATGGCCAGTGTCACCGGTGTTATCGTGCAGATGGCCAGCTTGGACCGCGTTACCCTGAAGCCCGGCATGAACGGCGCGATCTATGGCAGCGGCACCGTGGCGTTCTTTGACTGGCAGAGCACGGATTTGATGGCCAAGGCCTGGATGCAAAACGCAAGCGCCGAAGCCCACATCGAATCCTACGAAGCGGTGTTCCAGCTTGCGCGCACCGAGTTGCCCACCGTGGGTTCGGGCGCGTCCGCCAGGCAGATGTACACCAACGAATTCGATCTTTTCTTAACCGGGCCGGTGCAGTACGATCCGGCGATTGTGGATAGCATCGTGTATTACGACGGTTATGAGGGCACCGGCAACGTGGTTCCCATCACCAGCGCCTCCACCGCCGCACAGCTGCGCAGTGTGCAGAGCTTTGTGGTATTCGTGGCCAAGCTGGAGCCCGGCGGGGCCGCCGTGATCGAGATGCCGCTGGAGACCACCTACACCAAGCTTGGCACCCTCACCAGGGACATCAAGGCCTACGTGGGCGTCAAGCGCCGGTATCAAACCAGCACGCAGCTTATGCCCACCGTGTTTGCCTATTCCACGCCCGCGGAATTCTCCTACGTAAGCCGCGTGCTGCAAATGAACATCGGTTATGACGGCTTTTTTAACGGCAGCCGCACCGGCACAGGGTCTTCACTTGCCTACCCCGTGGTGTACTACACCGACGAGGGCGGTGTGGAAAAAGAACTGTTCAACGGGCAAAACAACTGGAACAGCCAGTATAACGTGCGGGTAAACCAAGACGTATCCCGGGTGGAAATGTTCATCCGGCAGCCGGATCAATATGCCTTTACGGTGCAAAAGATGCCGGGCGTGATGGAGGCGCTGAATTCAGACTTCCCCCGGGTTGCGCCCGATCAGCCCTCCGTGCTGAACGTTAATTATAACGACCTGCGCGGCGTTACCAACGCCGGGCTGAAGTATGACGTGCTGGTGTACGGCCTGCTAAGGCCCAACCCCCAGGATTTGATCCTACGCACAGGGCAGACCAGGCAACTCAACTGGGGGTGGAGCGGCAGTTACATCCATGACACCAGCGGAATTTCCGTAACCTGGGATCCGGCCTACGAAGGCCCCGACCCCAGCATCGCCACCCTGGCGCGGACAGGCGGAAACAACGCGTACCCCACCGTGATGGCCACCGCCGTGGGCCTGGGCGAAACCACATACAAGATGGTGATCGAAAACGCCTTTGTGGGCACAGAACACGAGAAACCTTGGGATACCGCCGAGAAGACCGCCAATATCTACGTGATTGAAGACTTCCGTATGGCCATGCGTATGTTTGTGGACAAAGACCACAACAACACCTTTGGCCAAGGCGACGAGATGCTGCACTTTGCAGACTTGGCGGAGTATCACCAGATGTTCTGGCTTTCGTTTGATTGGGAAACGCCGGTGATTCCCATCGACCCGGCATACGACCCGGTGACGGGCTACTACAGCTTTAGCATAGACCTGAGTCAAAGCTGGGGTTATCTGTTTGCAAAAAACCCGTACTCCAGCGACATTTCGGCCCAGAACACCGGGCGGTTCCCTTGGGCATTGCCGCCCAATCTCCCGCAAGACAGTGGTTCCTTCTGGTACGAGCCGAACTACCCACATGACGCCGGTGAGGTCGCCCTCCTATACGCTGACTTTAGCGATTTACCCGTTACGGTGGTGAACGACGTGGCGTACGCGTATGTCGATTTTGTGATCGAGCGCCCCCATACCGTTACCTTTACCGCCAAAAACGGCGACATCCTCCAGGGGCAGAATACGGACAGGATGGTGTCCGTTAACGGCAGCGTGGTACAGACCGACAACCAGGGCAAAACCTTCAGCCAAATGAAGGTGTGGAATGGCGATTCCATCTACACCATTGGCGACTATGTGGGCGTACAGCCCAACGAAGGGTACGTATGGCCACCCGATACCCAATATCAGCTCCGCGAATGGAAGCGCATGGACGACGGCTCCAACATGCTCAGGCGGGAGGAATGGTGGTCTTGGTACATCCCGATAAGGGAAGACATGACCCTGGAAGCCCAAACATTCCGCCCGGTGTATTTGAACCTGCTGTTTTTTGACGACCTGAACGGCAACGGCGTGCGCGACCCCGGCGAACCCATCTTGAATATAGGGGAGGCGCATTGGTACTTTGATTTCATCTATGAGGCGTTCGAGCGGGTGGGCAACACCAACGTATGGAGAGGCATGGCCCCCCAGGGACCAACCACCCTCGAGTACAATGGGTACGGCCCCTTCAGCTATGACGATACGGCCAACAACCCGCCGGTGACGCGCTGGCCGGGGGACACGTACACCGTTCGTTACGGCAACACCACCCAGACCCACAACCTTACCCGGTACTGGCGGCCTTACGATTTCAATATGCCCATGCCCATGACCACCTTTGAGTTGGACTTCTCCGATGTGCCCGTGGGCGAGGACGTCTACTTAGAGATACCCATGCGCAGGCCCTACATCGTAACCTTCAGAACCGAAAGCGGCACGGTGGTAAGGCCCACAAATACGTATTACAGCCCCAGCTCCCGTTATGTGGATCCGTGGAACCCGTCCAAGGTAGACGCCCAGGGCAAGAGCTTCTTGCAGACCCAATACTTCCCCGGAACCCGGCTCACCATGGGCTTTACCGATACCGGATGGCATCCCGATCCCTTTGGGCACTACGGCGTTGAGTGGGCACTGGAATATTATTACGAGCAGTACCAGCAATACGACGAGTTCAACCAGTTGGTCACCGTTCAACCCTCCATGGGCTTCTGGTGGCCCAACTCCCCCGACGAGCGCATGTGGAAGTGCCTGGAAACCAACGAGACAAAATCCGAAACCGAATGGCGGGATACCCCGGTAAACAGCAACCTAACCTTTGTGGCGCAGCCGCGGCGTATCTTCTTTGCGGTGAACTACATGCCCAACGCCCCAGGGGTAACGGGGGAGACCGACGACGGCATGATGTACCGCCCCGGCGACACGGCCACCATCGTACCCAGCGACTTTGTTGTGCCCATGTACCCCGGCACGTCCATGCCGGCCTATGAATTTTTGACCTGGAACACCGAACCCGACGGCAGCGGCGATACCCACGCGGTGTATAGCACCACCGTGATGGGTGAGGACGACCTTACCCTGTACGCCCAATGGAAAACGCTGTACCGGGTGGAGCACTACCTGCAAAGGCCGGGTACCTCCCAGTACGATATCGTATCCGCGGACACCCAGACAATCCCTGCCGCGGTGGGTACGCCGATTAGCGCGCAGCCCAATACGTACAGCGGTTACCGGTTTGCGGAGGCAGTTTCCAACCCCACCGGTATCGTGGCCATGCCGGAGATGGTAAACAACGTGCTGACGGCCACAACGCTTAAGTTCTACTATGAGTTGGAGCCCGACCTCAGCATCACCAAAACTGCCAACAGGGAGCTATTCCGCCCCAATACAAATGTGACATTCACACTGGTGGTAACCAACGCCGTTGGAGGCATCGCCCGTGACGTGGTTGTTACCGATGTGCTGCCTGCGGGGCTCACCTTTGTGAGCGCTACGCCTCGGGTGAACGACAGCGGCACCGCCACCGAAGAGAACGGCACAATCACATGGGAAATCCCCAGGATTGCGTCGGGCGCTACCGCCAGGCTCACCATCGTTGCCCGTGTGGGGGCCAACATGGCCGGGAATACCATTACCAACACCGCCTACCTTGCCGAGGAATTTGGCGAGGAGTACAACCCGATGCCCAGCGACTCCGTGTCCATAGAGGCAAAGGATCCGGCCCTCACCATCACCAAACAAGTCGACTTGGATGTGGCGCGCAAAGGCGACACCCTTACCTACACCATCACCGTAACCAACACCGACGGGGAGCTGGTGGCCAATAACATCGTGGTGAGCGACGTGCTGCCCACCGGGCTAAGCTACGAGAGCCACACCGCGTCCCAAACCGATGTGGTGACCCAGGATGGGAACAGCATCACCTGGCGGGTGGCGGCGCTGAACGCCGGGGCTTCGGCCCAACTCACCTTAAAGGCCAAGGTGGACGCCTTCCCGGCCGCGGGTTCGGTTACGAATACCGCAACCATCGCCCAGGAGAACGGCGCGGGCTTGCAGGATCCGCCCAGCGATTCCGTTACCACGGACGAAGACGACAACTATACCGTGACATACGACGGCAACGGCAATACGGATGGCACAGCGCCGCAAGACAGCAATAGCCCGTACTATGTCAACACCACCGCCACGGTGTTCGACAAGGGCGATTTGGCCAAAACAGGCCATACGTTTAAGGGCTGGGCCACCAGCGCGCAAGCTGCCACAGCCGGCACGGTGGCCCATGAGCCGGGTGCGCAAATCAACATCGTGGCGAACGTTGCGCTGTTTGCGGTGTGGGAACTGAACAAATTCAGCATCACGTACCAATATACGACCCCTGAGGGCAGCGTAACGCCCATCCAGGCGATGACCGCCCAACTGCCAGCCGGGGTGGCCAACCCGCCCGGCGCGGCCTTTGGCACAACCCACGCGATCGAAGCCCAGCCCAGCCTCACCGGCTATACGTTCCGCGGCTGGAATGCCACCGACGCAAGTGGTATCACCGTGGACGAAGGCAGCTTTACCATGCCCAACAACGCCGTGGTGTTTGAAGGCTATTGGACGGCGGATGACGGCACGGAATACAAGGTGGAGCACTACAAGGTGGACGCCGACGGTACCCCCGCCTTGGCCGATACCGACGAACTTTCCGGCATCACGGGCGCCTCTGTAAACGCATCGCAAAAGACGTACATGGGCTACACCTATAGCGAAACGCTTTCCGAAGCTACAAAGAGCGGCACCATCCTGGCGGACGGCTCCCTGGTGCTCAAGCTGTACTACACGGTGAACACCTACGCCATTACCTACGCGTTTACGACGCCCGAAGGCAGCATGACGCCCATTGAGGCCATGGCCGCCCAGTTGCCCGCAGGGGTAGCCAACCCGCCCGGCGTGGCCTTCGGTACAACCCAAGCGGTCGAAACCAAGCCAAGCTTGCAGGGCTACACCTTCCACGGCTGGACGACAAGCGACGTGACCGTGAGCGAAAACAGTTTTGCCATGCCGGACAACAGCGTGGCCTTTACCGGCTACTGGACGGTGAACACGGACACGGCGTATACGGTGGAGCACTACAAGATAGGCGCCGACGGCACCCCTGTCTTGGCCGATACCGAAGACCTGGCCGGCACCACGGGCGAGGCCGTAAACGCGTCGCAAAAGACGTACGAGGGCTACACCTACAGCGACACACTCTCCGCGACCACAAAGAGCGGCACCATCCTGGCGGATGGCTCCCTGGTGCTCAAGCTGTACTATACGGTGAACAAGTACGCCATCACCTACGCGTACACCACACCCCAGGGCAGCATCACACCCATCGCGGCCATGACCGCCCAGTTGCCTGCCGGGGTGGCCAATCCGCCCGGCGTGGCCTTTGGCACAACCCAGGCGGTGGAGGCCAAGCCAAGTTTGGAGGGCTACACCTTCCACGGCTGGACAACAAGCGACGTGACGGTGAGCGGGAACAGCTTTGCCATGCCGGACAGCACCGTAGCCTTTACCGGCTATTGGACGGCCAATGCGGACACGGCGTACACGGTGGAGCACTACAAGGTGGGCGCCGACGGCGCCCCCGTCTTGGCCGATACCGAAGATCTGGCAGGTACCACGGGCGCGGCTGTAAACGCGACGCAAAAGACGTACCCAGGGCATACCTATAACGAAACGCTCTCCGAAGATACAAAGAGCGGCACGATCCTGGCGGACGGCTCCCTGGTGCTTAAGCTGTACTACACGGTAAACAAATATGCCGTCACCTACGCGTACACGACGCCAGAGGGCAGCATAACGCCCATCGAGGCAATGACCGTGCAGTTGCCCGCCGGGGTGGCGAACCCGCCCGGCGTGGCCTTCGGCACAACCCAGGCAGTCGAGGCCAAGCCAATCTTTGCGGGCTACACCTTCCACGGCTGGACAACAAACGACGTGACGGTGAGCGAGAATAGCTTTGCCATGCCGGACAACACCGTGGCCTTTACCGGCTACTGGACCGCAAACACGGACACGGCGTACACGGTGGAGCACTACAAGGTGGATGCGGACGGTATCCCCGCCTTGGCCGATACCGAAAACCTAACCGGTACCACGGGCGCGGCCGTAAGCGCAACGCAAAAGACGTACGCGGGTTATACCTACAGCGAAACGCTCTCCGAAGATACAAAGAGCGGAACGATCCTGCCCAGCGGCTCCCTGGTGCTTAAGCTGTACTACACTGTCAATCAGTACGACATCACCTACAGCTACACCAACACCCCCACGGGCGTGCCCGGCGTGCCTACCGTACAAAGCGCGGCATATGACTCGCCGCAAACGGTATGGCAGCCCGCTCCGGATGTCATCACGGGATACACCTTCAGCGGCTGGACGGCGGAGGGCATCGGAGTTTCCAGCGGTGACTTCAACATGCCCGACAATGCCGTGACCTTCACCGGCACATGGGTAGGCAAGCCCGTGGTTATCTCCTTCTTTAACAACCACGACGATACCGATACCTCACGCTATGCGCCCGCCGAGGACGCCAATGCCGACAAACGGTATGGCGAAACCCTGGGCGACTTCACCCCCTCCACACGCCACGGCTACAACCTGGACGGCTGGTTTACCGCGCGGACCGGTGGCGCCCAGTACATCCCCGGCACCAGCGTGATTGACACCGAGGGGCCCTTGGAGCTGTACGCACAGTGGTCGCTCAAGCAGATCGAGGTGCGGTTCCATAACAACTACAATGCTACGGACAACACGCGGTACGCCATTGGCGACGCGGCCAACACAGGCAAGTTCTATGGCGACACCCTTACGGCCTTTGCCGATCCGGTGCGCCCGCGGTACGACTTTGACGGTTGGTTTACCGCGCGCACGGAGGGCACGGAGTACGTGCCCGGCACAAGCGTGATCGACACGGACGGTACCCTGAACCTGTACGCCCAGTGGACGTACACCCACGTAACAATCTCGTACGTACCCAACAACAATGCTTGGGGCCAGACCGTGCCAATGTCCGAGACAATCCACAAAACGCAGGGCGAGGCGCAGGGCTCCATAGCCACCCCCAATCCCGGTTGCCTGTTTGTGAACTGGACAGACAGCCAAGGCCGTGTGGTGAGCACGGACAGAACCTTTGTACCGGAGAAGGTTGGGGATGAAAACGTGGCGGCCAGGTATACCGCCAACTTTAGAGAGATGGATCATGTAGCGATCTACTATGTAGCGCGGGAGGGCGGCTCAACCTACCCAACGGTGTCCCGCGTCAATCCTGTGTTTGGTGAGCCGGCCAGGTCCATGGCTACGGCAGCTCCCGGATACGTGTTTGTAAACTGGACCGACGCCCAGGGCAATGTGGTGGGTACCGGCGTTACGTTCAGGCCCCGCAAAGCAGAGGACGAGTTGTGGCGGGACGGCACCACCTTCTATGCCAACTTTGAGCCCATCGGCGCCAACCCACAGGGAACGATGAGCATATCGGTCACCAAAGAATGGATCGTACCCAATGGCGTGACCAGGCTGCCCAGCATTACGGTGACTTTGCTGCGGGATGGCAGGCCGTATGACACCCTGCAGCTGCGCAACGGCAACCGGAACGGCTCCTTTACCGGTTTGCCCCGAAATGCGCCGGACGGACGCGCTTACACTTACACCGTTACCGAGAGCACGGTGCCGGGCTTCACGCTGGTTGGCATCTCCGGCTCGGCTGATACTGGCTTTACCATCACCAACTCCGCACGCACGTTGGTCGTGTCCTTTGTTGACTGGACCGGCACGGTGATCAAACGCGAGGAAGTCCCCTATGGCGGCAGCGCTACCCCGCCCGCAGATCCCACAAGGGATGGATTTACGTTTGCGGGCTGGCGTGGCAGGTACGAAAACGTTACCAGCAACCAGTACGTGTATGCGCGCTACGAGCGGATTGCGCGCACCGGGCCCGGCACCAGCTGGATATTCGACTTTGCGGTTCCGCTGGCAGGCGGCGCAGTTTCCAACTTCGGCGATAGTGTCGAATAAACATGGGCGACGGGCGGCCTGGCGCCGCCCGTCCCATGTCTGTAAAAACGCAACATGGAGGAAAGGCATCATGAAACGGATTTCGGCAATCGTTGCCGCGTCGATCCTGGTATTTTCTTGTATTGTTCCGGCATGGGCGGACGAAGCCCCGGAAACCATGTCCCTCACGGTGGGCACGCCCACCAGGATAAGCGGTTGCTTTTTTTCGGGCAAGTGGGGCGTTAACTCCGCTGATGTGGACTTGCGCGAACTGATCCACGGCTACAACACGATCTCATGGGAAGCCAACGGTGATTTTGTGATAGATGAAACCGTGGTGAGGCAACTGGAAGCCTTTGAGGAAAGCGGCAACAGGCGGTATCGGATCACATTCAACGAGGGCCTAACCTACAATGACGGTTCCCCACTGGCCGCGCCGGATTACGCGTTCTCGGCCCTGCTGCTTTCCTCATCCCAGTTTGCTGCGCTGGGGGGCGCACCTACCGAGATGAGCTGGCTGTTGGGCTATGAGGCATTTTTTGAGGGCGCGCCTTTCGCGGGCGTGCGGGTGATCGACGAGCATACGTTGGATTTGACGATTGACGGGCGCTATTTGCCCTTTTTCTATGAAATTGTACTGCTGAACATCACGCCGTATCCCATTACCGTGCTTGCGCCGGGCTGTGAGATAAAGGACGATGGGCAGGGCGCATACATCGAGGGGCCCCTCACCGAGGAGCTGCTTCGCGCAACGGTACTGGACGAGGCCACCGGCTATCTGCGCAACCCGGCCGTTACTGCAGGCCCGTACGTACTGCAATCCTTCGATGAGGAAGAGCAGATTGCCCAGTTGACAAAAAATCTGTATTACGCGGGCAATTTTGAGGGGATTGTGCCCCAGATCGACGAGCTTACCGTTGTACATACAAACCCACAAACCGCGCTGGATGATGTCGAGAGCGGACGGATTGACCTGATCAACAAGATATCCGATGGCGCTGTGATTGAAGACGGCATGGACCGGGTGTGGGAAGACCTGGTGCGCGCACAAAGCTATCTGCGTTCCGGCAAGACCTTCCTTTCCTTTGCGTGTGAGCTTGGGCCTACACAATCCGTGGGCGTACGCAATGCCGTGACCCGTTGTGTCAACCAGAATGAAGTGATTGCGGAGTTTACGTTGGGGCACGGCATTCCGGTATACGCATATTACGGCCCCGGTCAGTGGATGGCCCAGGAAGCCCACGAAGAACTCATCAAGTACGAAACCGTACTTGACCTAACCGAGGCGGCGTGGTTGCTCGTGGAAGACGGTTGGGTGCTCAATGAAAACGGCGACGCCTACGACAAGGATGCCGGAGGCCCGCGCTACCGCGAGGCTGAGGATGGCGCCCTGGAAAAGCTGGCCCTCAAGTGGGCGCAGCCCCAGGAAACAGCGCTGTCCGGCGTACTGGAGCAGGCGATGCTGGCACACATGGAGTCTATCGGCATCGAAGTGGAGATCACAACGCTTCCCTTTGACGAACTGCTCTTGCATTATTATCGGCAGGTTGACCGCACATACAATATGTTCACCATGTCCACCAACTTCAACCTGGCCTTTGACCCATATCCTGCGTTTCACACCGGCGATGCGTTTCAGGGCGAATCCAACCGCACCGGCCTGCTGGATGAGGAGTTAATGAAACTGGCGTTGGCCATGCGCCAAACAGAGGTGCAAAACAACGAAGCGTACATGGAGCACTGGTTTAATTTCCAGGATAGATTCCATGAGTTGATGCCGGTGGCGCCGCTATTTTCCAGCGCTTATTACGATTTCCACCGCAATGACTTGCAGGCGTATCACTCCAATGCCTATTTTAGCTGGGCCACGGCCATCGTATATGCTTACATCGGCGATCCGCCGGCAGAGGAGTGGGGTGAAATTGAGGATGTGCCCCTGCAGATGGATGAGACGTTCGGTGATGATGACTGGTAGGCGGATGAAAGAGTATCAAAGAAAATAAGAAAAACGGCTCTGCTGACACCCAAATCAGCAGAGCTGTTTTTTGCGAAGGATTTTGTGTTTTCGCTAAGCCGAGTGGGGTTCATGCGCTACGCTATAGCTTAAGTTTAAAAAGCAGTATTTTCATAAGTTTTTGGGCGAACTGTATGTTTTGAAACCATAAATATGGTTGTTATTGCCTAACGAGAGAAGTTCTATAGGAAATCTAAACAAAAAGATAATTTGACAGAAAGTTGCTTTTCATTTTACAGTAGACAAGCAATGAAACGAAGTAAATAAACCAACATATACATGGAGGTATCACAGCAATGGAAAAACAAGAGAATACGAAGAAAAAGCTGCGGTTCTACCACACTAAAAAATTTCGGAGCTTGATGGGTGTCGCGCTGGCGCTTATACTGGTGGGCAACGAGATGATCGTTAGGATTCCAGCGTTGTTTGCCGGTGATGGGTCACAGGATGCCCCTGACCCCGGTATGGAAATCGCCATGCTGGAGCAGACATCCAAGCCGGAAGCTCAGCTCGAAACACAGCTTGGGTTGGAGGGTATGGCTGCTGAAGCAACCGAGGAGGAAGCGGAGCTTCTTACTGAAGGCGGATCTGCCGAAGAAGGGGCTGCTGAAGACGGATCTGCCGAAGAAGGGGCTGCCGCAGAAAAACCTGCCGTTGAAAGCCCCGCCGGGGATCTCCTTGCCAAAGCCATCGCCGCCGACGGCATGGCGTATGTTCGCGTAAACGGCGAGGTGTACTCCTCTGCCAATCTGCGGGAGAAGGATCTTCTAGGCCGTGTATCGGGCATCGCCATTGCGATCACCTACAACGAAGCCAACGAAGATACCCGCGCCACGGTTGAGGTGGTATTTGCCACAGACAAAGCGTTGGGAAAAGGCTTTATGGATGCCGGTGACGCCATGTTGCAAGGATACGACGAAACCGTCGAGGAGATTGGCGAGGATGGCGTGCGTGAATACCAATCGGCAGCGTGGCCGCTGAGCCTTGCCAGCTTTGAAGCTGCGAAGGTTGGCCAGGCAGTTTCGCCCATGTCCGGAAGCGGCAGCTTCGAAGTGCTTGGAGCGGATGTGATGCCCATCGCCTCCTTCTACAACTGGGACGATGAGACGCTGCTATACGAAACCCCCGTAGAAGTGGGCGATTATGCCGTTTATGAGGGCGAAACGCCGCAGCGGGACGGGTTCGAGTTCGCGGGCTGGGATCCGGATCCGGCGGATACGCCGATCCTTTCCGACACATGGTTTACTGCGCAGTTTTTTATGCCGGTGGCCACACTTGGCGGAGAACTTCTTAGCGGAGATCTTGGCGGGGGCGATACCTATCACAGCGTGAAATTTGTGGGCCACGACGGCGAGCAAATCGCGGCGCAATCCGTGCTTCATGGCGCGGCTGCCGTGGTGCCGCAGAATCCCACCCGGCCAGACAGTGGAGGCGTGGGCTACCGCTTCACCGGCTGGCAGAGCGCCCCTGTGGGCATAACGACCGGCAACATCACCGCCGACGTTGTGTTCACGGCGGCGTACGAGACGCTGCAGCGGGTTACGTTCACCATCAACTACCAGTTTGCCGGCGGTGTGAGCGATCCCGACATCACGCTACCCCCGGCGCTGATATTCCAGCACCTGATGAACGATGTGATCGACATATCGGAAGACTCCCCGGCGCTGGCCGGTTATAGGGCGGATATCGCCACCGTGACCTATGAGGGCACGATTACTATGAACATCTCCCGCACGGTTACCTATACCAAGGTGACCGATTTGGTGCCCTATACCATTCGGTATTACCTAGAAAGGGCGGGCATTACCGGCGAGCCGGACATAGCAAACGCCGCGCACTTTGACCTGCAGGCAGCGCCGATCCACACCGGCAGCGTACCCTACGGCGAGGTGTTCATACCCGCGGACCATTCATTCCCGGGTTATGTACGCATGGACCGCCCCTATTCTCCGCTCACCGAGGCGACGACGATCAGCGAATATTACAAGCGCGACGAGTTTACCGTTATGTTCGATACCGGCGGCGACGGGGCTTCCTTCCATGAGCCTGTTACCGCCAAATTCGGAGCCCCCGTGGCTTTGCCCACGCCTGCGCGCACGGGCTACACGTTCACAGGCTGGACTTCCGCCGAAACTGGCTCTATTCCTGCGGGCACGGCGCAAATCAACATGCCACCGGCAAACATAACGCTGAAGGCGGTTTGGGATGCGAACCTGGTCAACGTGCAGGTGGTCTATTGGTTTGAGACGGCCAACGTGCTGCCCTTTAACCAGACGCCCGTGATCACCAACCAGAATCATTTCTCAGTGGTCGACATCGGCTCAAGCGCGGGCAGCAGCGTCCAAATTCCTGGCGCCACGGCAACCATCCAGCGCCTTGCTGGCAGCGACCCGGTGACTGGATATACAGCGCCGCAAGATGTTGTGACGACCCAGGCGCCGGGGGAAGCCGATTATCAGGTTAAAGTTGGCGAACATATGGGCCAGTGGGCGACCACCGCAACAGTCGCGGGCGATGGATCCACGATTTTGAACGTGTACTACAAACGGATCGTGTTTACCTACATTTTTGATAGGGTTAACGTTTTTAGCGGCATGAGCTACATGCCCGACTTCCATTATCCATGGATTGAGCCCGGCAATGCCGCCACCGGCATGGTGCCAGGCGACACGGGCACCTACAATCCGCGTTATAGTTTCCAATTCAAATTCGAGGAGTTCATTGGTGGCAAGTGGCCGTCCTGGGGCAGCACCTATTGGCCCGAGACACCGCATACGACGCGGACAATCATCGAATGGTACCCGTACATGACAGCCAACACCGTGCACCCGACCAGAGCCAACCTTGGGTATTTTAGATCCAACGCTATCACCGTAGCATCCCCGGCCTTGCTGCCCGTTGCGGGGCAAAACAATCTGAACTTAGCCGATAACGAAGCGATCTGGGGTTTCTACGCCACGTCGGGACAGCAAAATTACGGAAGCTTTGTGTCGTATTTCTTCGAGCAGCTTCCGGGTCAGAATACGGTACCCGGCCAATACACGTATATGTCCTCCGGGCCTGAGACTATGCCTGAAACCCCACGTACGCGCGACATTACCCTTACGCACAACGGTGTTAATTACATCTTTAACGCGGGCAACCTGGGGCAAACGAGCGGGCACCCCCACGGCGGGGACATGCCCTACTCCCATCCGTATTCAGCCGACGGACCAAGCTTTGCGGCGGACCTTGTCCCTCTGGAAGGCATGGATATGGACCCTACAAAAACGCTGGTATATACTGCTGGCTCGATACCTGACAATAACTCCCAATTCCGGCGAGAAGTATTCCTCTACCACCGCATGCGCTACCAGCTGACCTTCGACACCCGCGTGGGAGCCGGGCAAACCGTTCTGCCCGCGCCGGCAAAGACCGTCATGTTCGGCGAGAGCTTGATCAACAGCGTCAACGACCATCGACCGGCGGGATGGGTGAAGGACGTTTACTCCTACACCCACAGCGTATCGGGCATCTCCTACACGTTTAAGGGCTGGTTCTGGGATCCCCAATACTTGCGCGAATTTGATTTCCAGACCGAAACAATGCCTGCCAACAGCGTTACGCTGTTCGCCAAATGGGAGGCGCAAAAATTCTCGGTGCGCTTTGAGTTGCCGGGCGGCACGGTCTACCACAATATCCCGCAGTGGGAAGCCGGCACCACGCTGGGCGCCGATTTCCCCGCCGCCCCGGATGTCACCGGCATGCAGTTCTTTGGCTGGCGCGTCGGTACGTCGGCGTTCACCAGCGATACGCCGATCATCGCAAACACCGTGGCCGTCGCGCAGCTCCGGCCGCTTCAAACGCCTTACAAGGTACGCTACGTACTAAACGACGGGTCGGACAAAGATCTCTGGCCCAGCAAGACGGTTCACGGCAAACGCTTTGGCGATGTGATCACCGTGCCCGCCGATGAAAACTACGTGAACATTCCCGGCTTTGCGTATGTCAGTGTGTCCGCGTCGTCGCTGACGCTGAGCCAGATCAGCGCGCAAAACGAGTTGATTTTCTACTACGAAAAGCTGGCCGAGTACCAATATCAGGTGCGCTGGTACCTGGAAGGCACAACTACCCCGGTGCCGGGTTTCCCCGCGCCCACAACCCAGGGAACGCCCGTGTTCCAACCGTTGGTCTGGGCCCGGCACGATACAAATAACCGATATTTCCCGACGCAGACATACCAAATGCAGACGCTTGACGCGAACGAGATAACGTATATCGACTTCTACTACAAAGCGTTTGACTTCCACACGTTTACCGAGAACATATACCTGGTAGGCAGTGCCGGCAACGGCACGATCATACACACCCGCTCCGGCGAAGCGCGGGTCGGCGATACCGTCACGGTCGAATACCCAAATACCGTGCACACCTCCGGCAGCAACAAATACATCTACAACCCTGACGATTCGGGCACCATCAACTCCCAGGTGGTCACCTCCGGAAGCGGCGCCATAGAAGTCCGGCGGTATTTCTACCAAGTCTACGACGTGACTTTTGTGCCGAACAATCCGGCATACGGTTCGCTGAGTGGGGAAACGGTTTTGAGCGACGTATTCCACGGCACGGAGGTGGCTAGCCTCACGCGGCCCACGCCGGTACCCGCGTCGAATTACTACTTTAACCAATGGACCGGCCCCACGGCAACAACCGTTGCCGCGCCGATGACGTTCACCGCCGAGTTCCTTGAAAAAAAAGACTTGGTGATCAAGGCGGTTAGCAATACCTTAACCTACAACGGCGCGTCGCAGTCGCTGGCTGCCGAGTTTACCTTCACCGTAGACGGCTTGGCGGCCCCGGGTCTGACCCTTTCCGGATTCACCGTTTCCGGCGCTGCGGGCACAAACGCCGGAACATACCCAAACACCTTTGCAAACAAAGAGGCCCTGAAGGTTACAAACGCTGCGCTCGAGGATGTTACGCATATGTATCGTGCGCAATTTGACGACGGCAGCTTAGTGATCGGCAAGAAGGCATTGGAAGTAAAGCCCAAGAACGCATCGGTTCTTTACACCGGGCTGCCGCAAACATCCACGGCGCTGGATGCGCCCGGCCTGATCACGGGGCATGTTGCGCAGGCCTCGGTTCAGGGCGGCGGAACGATTCCCGGCGGCTATACGCTGACCATTAACAGCGAGATCAAGGTATTTGCAGGCGAAACCGATGTAACGGCTAACTACGAGATTACCCAGGGCACGGGCACGCTAACCATCAAACCCTTAACGGGCGGCCCGGAAGACCCGAAGATCGCGCTGGTGATCACGCCCGACGACTACGAGGCGGAGTACACGGGTTCGGAGATCAGTATCCCCGCAGCCCACACGGGCAAGGTGACCCACGGCGGACAGCCCCTCGCCAACTTCCCCGGGGTGACGGTAACCTACACGATGGCGGGCAAAGGCTTGGTGCCGGGCAACTACGATATCACGGTGAACGCTTCGAGCGTGCAGGTGACAGTTGGCGGCGTGGACGTAAAGGCCAACTACGAGATCACCCTCAATACCGGCGATTTCACCATCAAACAGCCGGGCGGAACGGGCGACAAGATCGCGCTGGTGATCACACCCCACGACTATGAAGCGCTGTACACGGGCGGGGAGATCAATATCCCCGCAACCCACGGGGCGACGATAACCCACGGCGGCCAGCCCCTGGCGGACTTCCCCGGAGTGACAGTAACCTACACGATGTCGGGCAAGGGCGTGGTGCCCGGTACCTACGATATCACGGTGGACGCTGCCAGCGTGCAGGTGACGGCGGGCGGCGTGGACGTGAAGTCCATCTACGATATCACCCTCAACACCGGCGATCTGACCATCAAACCCTTGACGGGAGGCCCGGAAGACCCGAAGATTGCGCTGGTGATCACGCCCGGCGACTATGAGGCGCTATACACAGGTGCGGAGATCAGTATCCCCGCAACCCACACGGCGACGGTGACCCACGGCGGCCATCCCCTGGCGAACTTCCCCGCGGTGACGGTAACCTACACGATGGCGGGCAAAGGCGTGGCGCCGGGCGCCTACGATATCACGGTGGACGCCTCGAGCGTGCAGGTGACAGTTGGCGGCGTGGACATGAAGGCCAACTACACGATCACCCTCAACACCGGTGATCTGACCATTAAACCCTTAACGGGCGGCCCGGAAGACCCGAAGATCGCGCTGGTGATCACGCCCGACGACTACGAGGCGCTGTACACAGGTGCGGAGATCAGTATCCCCGCAGCCCACACGGGCAAGGTGACCCACGGTGGCCAACCCATTGCGAATTTCCCCGCAGTAACGGTAATCTACACGATGGCGGGCAAGGGCATGGTGCCAGGCACCTACGATATCACGGTGAACGCCTCGAGCGTGCAGGTGACGGTTGGCGGCGTGGACGTAAAGGCCAACTACGAGATCACCCTGAACACCGGCGATTTGGTGATCAAACAGCCAGACGGAACGGGCGACAAGATCCCGCTGGTGATCACGGCCAACGATTATGAGGCGCTGTACACAGGTGCGGAGATCAATATCCCCGCAACTCACACGGCGACAGTGACCCACGGCGGCCAGCCCCTGGCGGACTTCCCCGGAGTGACGGTAACCTACACGATGTCGGGCAAGGGCGTCGTACCGGGTACCTACGATATCACGGTGGATGCCGCGAGCGTGCAGGTGACGGCGGGCGGCGTGGACGTGAAGTCCATCTACGATATCACCCTCAACACCGGCGATCTGACCATCAAACCCTTGACGGGCGGCCCGGAAGATCCGAAGATCGCACTGGTGATCACACCCGGCGACTACGAGGCGCTGTACACGGGTGCGGAGATCAGTATCCCCGCAACCCACACAGCGATGGTGACCCACGGCGGTCAGCCCATCACCAACTTCCCCGCAGTGACGGTAACCTACACGATGGCGGGCAAGGGTACTGCGCCGGGCACCTACGCGATTACGGTGAACGCCACGAGCGTGCAGGTGACGGTTGGCGGCGTGGACATGAAGGCCAACTACACGATCACCCTCAACACCGGCACGCTGCTGATCGACGGCGCGGACTACAACGTAGAACACTATCACGTGGATCCCTCAGGTACGGCAGCGGCGGCCCCATTCGCTACCGACACCCTGACAGGCGCAACCGGCGCGACAGTCAGCGGGACGCCCAAAACCAACATCGTGGGCTACACCTACGACGCGGCGCATCCGGGCACGGTAACGAGCGGCACAGTCGCGAAGGACGGTTCGCTGACGCTCAAGCTGTATTATCCGGTCAATCGGCACAACCTTACCTACCTCTACGCCAATACCCCGGCAGGCGCGCCCTCGTTGCCCACCGTACAAAGCACGGCCTACAATACATCGCAAACGGTGTGGCAACCCTCGCCCGACGTTATCACGGGATATACCTTCGGCGGCTGGACGGCGGAAGGCATCGGAGTCACCAGCGGTAACTTCAACATGCCGGACAACCCGGTGACCTTCACCGGCACATGGACGGGCAAACCCGTGGTCATTTCCTTCTTTAACAACCACGACGATACCGATACCTCACGCTACGCCCCCGCCGACAGCGCCAACACCAGCAAGCGGTATGGCGAAACCCTGGGCAGCTTCATCGCTCCCACACGCCACGGCTACAATCTGGACGGCTGGTACACTGCCAGAAGCGGCGGCACGCAGTACATCCCCGGCACCAGCGTGATTGATACCGAAGGGCCCCTGGAGCTGTACGCGCGGTGGTCGCTCAAGCAAATCGAGGTGCGGTTCTTCCTCAATTTCAGCGCCACGGATACCGCGCGGTACGCGGTGGGCGAAACGGCCAACACAGGCAAGTTCTATAGCGACACGCTGTCCACGTTCGCTGATCCGGTGCGCGAAAAGTACACCTTCGCCGGTTGGTTTTCGGCCCGCACGGGCGGCACAGAGTATGTGCCCGGAACCAGCGTGATCGATACGGACGGTCCCCTGAACCTGTACGCACAGTGGATATACGACTATGCGATCATCAGGTACGCCACTAATAATTGGGATTGGGGTACGGCTTCTCCCGGAAGCGAAGAGGTTCACAAAATCTTGGGCGACGCCCAGGGCTCCACGGCAAGCGCAAATCCCGGCTACATCTTCGTGAACTGGACGGACAGCCAGGGCCAAATCGTGAGCACCAACAGGACGTTTGTGCCGGGCAGGGTGGGCGGAGTGAACGTAGACGCCACCTTCACCGCCAACTTTAGAGAAATGGATCATGTAACGGTCCGCTATGTGGCGCGGGCAGGCGGCGTGGTGTATCCGACGCTGTGGCAGGGTAACCCGCAACTAGGCGATCCGGTACGGTCGACGGCAACACCCAACGCGGGGTTCGAGTTTGTCAACTGGACGGATGCCAGCGGCAATGTGGTAGGCACCGGTATCAGCTACCGGCCCAGAAAAGAAGCCAACCAGCTGTGGGCGAACGGCACCACGTTCTACGCGAACTTTGCGCCCACCGGGGTTCTGGGCGTGGGAGACTTGATTGACATTCCCGTGAACAAGGTGTGGAGCGGAATAACCGGCACGCCAAGCCTACCCAGCATAACGGTGACGCTGCGCCGGAACGGGGCCGTGTACCGCACGTTGCGTTTAGGCAATGGAAACTGGTCCGGCGTGTTTGCCAATGTGCCTGCGAACGGGCCGAACGGCCAGCCGTACACGTATTCGGTAACCGAAGGTGCGGTGCCGGGATTCACACTGGTAGGGATCAGTGGAGCGGCGCAAGAGGGCTTTACGATCACCAACGCGCCGTCGGGGATGCTGAATGTATACTTCTTAGACTGGAATGGGAAGCTGCTGAAACATCAACAGGTGGCGTACGGCGCAAGCGCGACTCCACCGGAAGACCCAGTTCGGGCGAACTATCAGTTCACAGGCTGGGGCGGCGATTACACGAGCATTACGCGCACCACCTACATCCGCGCGCAGTACGGACTGTCCGACGGCTTGGATTTCATGGAGATTGCCGATCTAGCGATCCCGCTCGCCGGGGGCTCGATCTCGAACTTCGGAGATATGATTGAGTAAAGCGGCTTCAAAAAGTAGAGAGATGGGAGCGTAATGTTATGAAAATGATGCTGGCAATCGTCTTGGCGCTGGCTTTGGCAACGCCGGCCTGGGCGTCGGCCGAAAGCGGTGAGGGTCCGATGACCCTCACCGTGGGCCTGACGGCGCCGATGACCGGAAACTTCTTTACCAACAAGTGGGACACGAACATGGCGGATGTGGACTTGCGCGAACTGATCCACGGAAACAATACGATTGCGTGGGAGCAAAATGGCCGCTTCGCCTTGAACCAAACGGTGGTCCACTCGCTGGAAACGCAGATGGACGGCGGGGACAAAACCTACAGTTTTATGCTCAACGAGAATCTGGCGTATTGCGACGGCACGCTGATCGCGGCGCGGGATTATGTGTTTTCCATACTGTTGCTCTCCTCGCCGGAGTTTGCCGCGCTGGGCGGCGTGCCCACGGAGTTGAGCTATCTGAAGGGATACGACGATTTTGTGGCAGGTTCGCCGTTTTCGGGCGTGCGGATAACAGGCGAGCACTCGTTTAACGTAACGATAGACGGAAGGTTTTTGCCCCATTTTTACGAGCTCATGCTGCTTAACGTCACACCGTACCCCATCGGCGTGATCGCGCCTGAATGCGCGGTAGCGGACGACGGTTCCGGCGCGTACATCGACGGTCCATTCACACAGGAGTTGCTACGCGCCACGATTCTGAACGAAGAGAGCGGGTATCTATATGCCCCGGCGGTGACGGCGGGCCCCTATCGGCTGATCAACTTCGACGAGGTGGACCAGATCGTGCGCCTGGCAAAGAACCCGTACTACACCGGCAATTTCGAGGGAGTGATCCCGCAGGTTGACGAGCTCACCGTTGTGTACGTAAGCTCGGCCGATGGGCTCAAGCAATTGGAACAAGGCACATTGGACTTGCTATGCCGAGTGGCTGACGGAACGATGATTGAGGCAGGCATAGAACAAGCAATGATGAACCGGATGGATCGCGCGATTTACCTGCGTACCGGGCTGGCGTTCATCTCCTTTGCATGCGAGCTGGAGTTTACGGATTCGGCTAACTTGCGCAAGGCGATCACATACCTTGTGGATCAGTACGACTTAAGCACTAACTTTACGCTGGGGTTCGGAATGCCGGTGTATGGCTACTACGGCATGGGCCAGTGGATGGCGGAAGAAAATCCCGATCTCCTCGAAAAATACGAGAAGATGCTGGATCACGAGCTGGCGGTTTCATATTTGGAAGCCGACGGATGGATTTTGAACGAGGATGGCGACCGGTATAGAATGGAAATTGACACCGTGCGCCACCGTGCGGCGGAAGATGGGTCGTTGGAGCGTTTGGCGCTCAGGTGGGCGCAGCCGGAAGAGACGGCGCTTTCCAAGATGCTGGAAGACGCGATGCGCCCCCACATGGAAGCGGTGGGAATTGAGCTGGAGGTAGAGCGGATGCCTTTTGACATGTTGCTGTCCCTCTATTACCGTCAGGAAAACCGGAATTATCATATGTTCAACCTTTCCACGGATTTCAGCCTGGTATTTGATCCGTTCTTCGCCTTCCATACGGGCGACGAGTACCAAGGCTTGGCTAACCGCACGGGGATCATGGACGAGGAACTGATGCTTCGTGCGCTGGCGATGCGGCAAACCGAGGCGCAGAACATAGAGGGTTATGTGGAGAAGTGGGCGCTGTTCCAAGACCGCTTTGACGAGCTACAGCCCATGGTGCCGCTGTTCTCCAGCGTGTACGCGGATTTTTACCGCACCGACCTGCAGATGTATTATCCCAGTGCGTACTACAGTTGGGCGACGGCCATCGTGTATTCATATATTGGCGAACCGCCTGCGGAGGACGAAGTGGGAGAGGACGAAGCGTGGCTGGCGCTGGATGACGAGGGCTGGTAACAACAAAGAGCTAACTGACACGAAAATCAGTTAGCTCTTTTTTTGTTCCACTACTCCCACTCGCTCCCCTGAAGCGCGTGCTAAGCAAATTTGTTTAGGAGATATGGCTTGTAGTATTCTGATTGTTTTGATTATCCATAACGTAGGGGCTACCCGATTTTTCGTTGCCACTTTGTTGCCGGGGCCTGTAGCATTTCAAGCCCTTAAGCGCTCGTACACATAGTCACCAACAACTCCTTCACTTCCTTTTTCATTTTACCAGCAAATTTTGTGTTTGGCAACGGATCATTTGCTCAAGATTTGGTGTAGTCTTCAAAATATCTTTTGTACACTGCAGCACTGCAGCACAACCCATGCTTCGCATCACCCACCACCGAGACAAGTGGGCTGCACACTCGCTGCTGGTCCCCCCCCCCGGCCATATAACCAGGAACAGACATAAGCTACTCCGTCCCTATCTCCAGTATTTTCATATAATCCGCGAAGATATATTTCTTTTTACGTTGGCGATCTGGCGTGTAGTCATGGAGGATTCCGAGATCAACAAAGTGATCCACAGTTGAGCCGGCCGTTGGCAATGACGTACCAAGTAGTTCTTTTGTTTGCAACTTAGTTGTAACAGGATTATCGAACAAAGAATCAAGCAGCTTAACGCTGTTTTTGTGTCCAGCAGCATTGTTTTCCAATAGCTTTTCCATGAATTTCTCTCTCAATGTAAGTATCTCTTTTGCTGACGAAATAGCGCCATCCGAGACCTCGCTAATCCCGGTAAGAAAAAACTTCGTCCAGCCTTCCCAATCTCCTTTTAGCCTTACCTGCATTAACCGATCATAATACTCAGAGCGGTTTATTTTGAAGAAGTAGCTTAGATAGAGCAAAGGCTCACCAAGTATTCCCTGTTGGCAAAGCCAGAACGTAATAAGCAGCCTTCCCATCCTCCCATTTCCATCCAGAAACGGGTGTATTGTCTCGAACTGTGCATGTATCAATCCGATTTTGACTAGAACCGGTATCTCATCTTCCTCATGGAGAAAAAGTTCTAGATCTCTTAGCGCTTGATGCATATCTGGAACCGCTGGAGGGACAAAAGAAGCATTTCTAAGCGTACACCCAGCATGCCCTATCCAGTTTTGAGATTGACGGAATTCACCTGGATTTCGGTGACTTCCTCTGCCGCGTGCAAGCAACACACCATGGATTTCCCTAAGCAATCTAAGGCTTAACGGGAATTCGTTTAGCCTTTCCAGACCATAATACATTGCACGCACATAATCCGTTACTTCTACAACATGTTCGTTAGAAATATCTTCTTTCTCCGTATCTAATACGTCAATCAACGAAGCTTGCGTTCCTTCAATTTGAGAGCTTAATAGCGCCTCTTTACGCACGTACATTGCAACGAATAAGGCGGGGTTTGGAAGGATTTGAGTAACTCCATCCAAGCGACCCAATTTTCTGTCTGCGTCGGATAGCAATTTCATCATTTCCCCATCATATTTTAGAGATGGTTCAGGTGGGAGTTTTTTGGGAATAAAGGTTTGGTGCCCCTCACTTTGCCTAACAAAAATACCTGCTCTGTTTTCCACAGCGCACACCTCACAATTTAAGCCGAGTTTCGCTAAACCCATTCTAAAGCTGATTAAGTAAAAAAACAAGCCGTTTTTTTTAATTAATCGCACTCCAAGCCTCATTAATGAAAAAATTCTTTCGAAAAAACTCAACAAGCTGGACCTGCCTGTGGTAGACAAAACTACTTTCCGCCCTTTCCACACTCTATCTACGGACGGCTACATCGCCATTGACAGGCCTACTTGTTGAAAAAAGCAAACCTGTGGACAGAATGGACTAAATGGACAGAATTACATACCTGACCTTGTCACACTTCACCGTTCGACTATGGCCTACACAACTCATTTGTAGAGAGGGATAGCTGTGGTGATAAGATACCAAGCGATGTCGAAAGAAAACCATATCAAAGAGTAGGAAAATTCTTGGAATTGGGGGTTTGAAAAGAATCTATTTTCTCTGTACTTTTTTGCTCAACACATTTTCGTAAGCCTGGTATCTTTTCCCCTAAACCGCCGAAAATGGCTCAACTTTTTCTACATCGCGCCCCTCAGCCAGGTGGGTTTTCTTTTCTCCACGAGCAGCTTAATATACACGGGACAAAAGTCGGGAAACCGATAAAAACAAGCAGCGCGCCGGAAACCAGTATATAGGATTTTTCGATGAGATAACAAAAAGAACTCCCGCGCGTGGGAATTCTTGAACTCTAACTTTTAACGGTGGGCGTATGTGGAGTTATCCTTTCTCCCGTTGGTATGCATATCCGTTGTTTTTGTCTGTATATTCTAATTCTCGTCTTTGCTATCTTTTCCAGAGCCTTTCAGATAATCGACCATCGCAACATCGAAGTTCGAAATATAGTCCCTATCCTGCTGAATGCGGAATTGCTCATAGACCTCCTTCGCCTTTTTCAGTGCGTCCTCGTGCGATATCCGGCCTTTGTCGTCAAGCACACAGCGGCGGTTGTTGGTGAGAAAATTGTCTGTCTCGTTCAGCCAGTCCTGCATACTCATGGCCACGCCGTCGTCAGCCATCAGCTCGGCGTAGTCAATGAACATACCAACAAGGCGGTTGAGACGCGACATCTCCTTTTCGTCGAGGTAGTTCTTGGCAATGCCGATGTCCCGTTTGAGAATCTTACCCTGCGGCGCGTCTTTCCAAGTGGTCAAGCCCATCGTGGGGTGGTCAATACTGACGCGCTCCGCGATAAGCTCCGCCGCCGTCTTGCCCGTCACGGCGAAGTGGAGCTTGTTCTGCACGAAAGCGTAGAAAGCCCTCGTCGTCTCGCTGTTCTTGTCGTAGTCGTAGCTGCATTGCTCGAATACGTCGGCAATCTTCTGGTAGGCTCTGCGTTCGCTGGCACGGATTTCACGTATCTTTTCGAGCAGTTCGTCGAAGTAGCCGCGCCCGAACTGCCGCCCGTTTTTCAGTAAGTCCATATTGAGAAGATAGCCTTTTTGGATGTACTCTTTCAATGTCGCCGTCGCCCATTGCCGGAACCGCGTCGCCTTCTTTGAATTTACGCGGTAACCGACCGCGATAATCATATCAAGGCTGTAAAACTCCGGCGAGCGGCTGACCTCGCGGTTTCCCTCTTTTTGAACTATAAAGAAATTCTTTATAGTTGCATCGGCGGCCAATTCTTCATCGTCCCAAACCCGCTTGATATGTTGGCCGATATTCTGAACGCTCACATCGAAAAGCTCGGCAATGGCCTTTTGCGTCATCCAGAACGTTTCGTCCTTAAACACGACATCGACATATACGTTTGTGTCGCTGATGGCATACAGGGCGATTTTTCCCTCGCTCACGCTGATGATGTTTCTCATAAGCTGTTCCTCCATCTCCAACTCATTAGTCGTAATTCCAAACGCTTTTTGTACGTTTGGGGTGTTGCTTGGAAGGGTGCCCCTTCGGGTGAGGATTACCTGCATAATCCCAGATTCTCTTTGTGCGTGCGGGATGCCGCAGTTTCTTGATACCCTTCGCTTCAATCTGCCGAATGCGTTCGCGTGTCACGGAAAGTATTCCGCCGATTTCTTCAAGCGTTCTTTCTATTCCGTCGGTCAAACCGTAGCGCAAATCGAGAATTTGTGACTCCCGTGGCTTTATCTCTTTTAGCAGCGCATCGATAATTCTTCGCAAATCGCTATGTTCTGTTCTTCTGGCAAGTTCGTCTGCAAACGCGCCTTCGTCGCTGAAAAACTCATCCTCTTCATTTTTAAGCAGTTCGTCAAGGCTGGGTATTGCCACAAAGAACCCAAGAAGCCTCTGCGCTTCTTCTGCCGAGCATTCCAGCTCGTTAACCACGCTCTTTGTCAGGGCTTGCGACGACAAGTCCCACTCTGCCGCTTCTACGTTGTCAAATATCTTGTAGAGCTTTGTCCTGACGTGTACGGGAAAATAAAGCTGCGGATTCGGCGAGAATGCCATGTTCCGGGTGATGCTCTGCATTACCCACATAGGATAATAGCTGGGGAACACCCCATGCTTGGATAAATCGTATCTGCGAAGTGATTTGAACAGTCCCTCCATGCCGTCCTCAAATGTGTCCAGCAGAGGGGCGTTGTACTTTTGGGAAAACTGATAGGCGATTTTCAGGACGGAGCGAAGGTACATCTCAAACAGCCGATTCGCGGCGTACTTATTTCCCGCTTGGTACTGCGGAATCAACGTCATCCATTCGCGGTGCTGCGGAGGCTGGATTTCCCTGATGTCGTTGACCATCTGCTCCAATATCGGCTCGGCTGCGATTGCGTCTTCATAGAGCTTGTTGAAGTCAGTCTGGCTCCTGTCGTACTCGTCATCGTCGTCAGCATAGGAGGATTCGCCGAACAGAACCCCCTTGCCGAGGAGCGTTCCCGTGATTCGCTCAATTTCCTGCAATGAAAGATTGTAGGCACCCATCAAAGTCAGGGCTTCATCCTCTAGGATGAGGCCCTTTGACTGGTATACGGCATACAGTTCGTCTACTATCGCCTGATGGTTGCCCGAACCTCCCATTCATCAATTCCTCGCAAGCTGAACAAGATTCAGAATTTCTTCCGAGTTCTGCCCGTATCTTTCTTCAAACTCCTCCATGAATTCATAGAGGTTTTTCAAGTAGTCTTCTGGTGCGCTCGCAGCAGCGACGAGCTTTTCGTGAAGCAGGTCTACGCCGCCACGCACATACGATTCGTACACTTCTTCGTCAGGCTTCGCCTGTTCCTGTCCGTATTGCCTGAAAGCCTTTTCGACGCGCTGCTCGAAATCCGGCTGATTGCCGCTGTCGAGCAGCATGATGAGACGGTAGTTGAACCAAAGAGTTGTCGTCTCTTTGGACATTGCGTCGTACAAGATATTCGTTGTTTTCCCCGTTGCATCGAGGTCGGCTTTCTTCCCATACAGGAAGCCGACGATGGGCGCAAGCAGATATACGTCAAGGTTGCGGATGAATAGCTTGCTTCCCCTGTCATCGAAAGAGGCTGTCAGCTCTATGACTTTATCGGCGTGTGTTCCGCGAAAAGAGTAATCTCCTTTGAACAGCATATCTATCAGCCCCTTTCCCGAATATAGGTTTCAAACTCATTATGCTTGTCGAATTCAGCACGGCTTCCGATTCGGTCGCTCAGATATTTTTCCGCAAGCTCGCCGTCGGTATCCTTGATGAAGATGATGACCTGTTCCGCGACATTGGGAAGGACATTGCACACGGTCTGGATGCGGGTTTTGTCAAATGCGGACAGCGGTGCGTCCATCACAAGCGGGTACGGCTCCGAGACGAGCATGGCGTTTTCCGGCTGCTGGCTTTCCCGTGCCATTTTGATAACGCCAGCGATGAAGGCGAATATGATGGAAATGCTCTGCGCCGTCGATGTTTCAATGTCCTCCGTGTAGCCTCCGAAGTCGCTTACCATCACCTGGACGTTATATTTCTCGTCAAGGCTTAGCGAGAGGCCGCCATTGTAAATTTCGCGGAATATCTCGCCGACCGCCATGCTCAACTCGTCACGGACGCGCCGTTCCTCTTTGTTGTACTCGATGGCGATGGTATCCCTTAGATATTGGGCGTATGCCTTAAAAATCTCAATGCACTGGTTGTTCTTGTCTTTCAGGGTCAGTTCGTGCCGCTCGGTTTCCATGCGGTCGCGGTTTGTCTCCTTACCGCCTTTTGAAACGTCGAGCTGCGAACGCTCGTCTCGGAGGTTTCGCTGTTGCCGCTCGTACTTTGTCAGTTCGGCTTGCAGCTGTCCGACATCCTTCATCCCCGTCAGGCGTTTCGTGATGTCGTCTATCTCGCTTTCGTTCGCGGCATAGTCAAAGTCGAAGGAGAGGATGTCGCGGTATTTGTCGCAGAAATCGTCGAAGAAAGACTCCGTGCCTTTCACGCTACTTTCGCAGGTCAGCCGGAACGTCTCAATGAGCTGCCCAAGGGATTTCGGCGGGATATAGTCCCTTAGCTTGTTGAGCGCGTTGAATGCGTCATTGCCGATACATACTTCCGCGCCGCAAATGCACTTCCCGTTCTTGATGATATGATCGATTGTCCGGGCGTGGATATCAGGGAAGCCTTTGTCGAGGTTCTGCGTCTGGGTAAGCAAGCCTAAGCTGTCACCCATCATCTTTTTCGCAAAATAGGCGGGCGCGTTCTTGTTGAAGGCTTTTAACAGGTCGACAGTCTGGGTTTTTCGGCGGTTGTTCAGCGTTTGCCTCCGCTCAACCAGCTTGACTTTGCGGCTTGCCAAGTCACGGCTTGTCTCGTTCTCCTTTATACTGTCGTTAAGCGCCTGAGTTTTTTCGGCGACCAATTCTTCCTCGCGCTCAATTTCGAGCAGCCGTTCGTCGATTTTTTCGATTTCCTCATTGAACTGCGCTATCCGTTGCGTGTAGTCGGCGATGCGCTTGTCGCTTGTGGAATCGTATTTCTCGTCGTAGCTGCGGATAACCGACCTCGAAGTACCACTACCTTTCAGATGATAAAGTGCCGCCGTGAACGCCGATAGCCCGAGAAGGCTTCTCACAGCGTCGGCAAACTCACTGCTTTTTCCTCGCCGTAGCTCTTTGCTCATATTCCCGATGCGTTCGCCGTCGAAGAAAAAATACTTCGAAAGCTCACTTGGCAGGATTTCCTTCATGCGTAAATCTGTCTGCAAGTCCGGCACGAATTCCTGCTGCCCGTCCTTGCCTTTGAAGGCGATGGCGAACTTCCTCTGTCCGACTGACTGAACGACTCCCGCGCTGTTCTTTTTATACCTCTGTTTGCTCGTGATTGTGTAGTCAGTGCCGCTGTGAGTGAGTTTTAGCTCTGCTTCAACCGTTTCTTCGTCACCCGGAAGCATGGCCTGCGCCGTGGCTTTGCAAAGGAGGAGAGTGTCTTCAAAGTCGGTCTTGCCATACAGACACCATGTGAAGGCTTGGGCGAGCGAAGTCTTGCCGGAGCCGTTTTCGCCTAAAATGATGGTGACGTTCTTGTCGCTGCCCGTCGCAAATTCAATCGGCTGAACGCCTTTGAACTGCCGGAAGTCTTTAAGTTTGAGGGAAGTCAATAGCATTGCACAACCTCCTCAATCTTCTTTTGAATGGCAGCCACCATCTGCTGGTCGTTTTTTGCTTTTGTCTTAACATTGTTTTTCTCGGTGAATATGAGCCACTGGAGCAGCTCTTTCGCCTTCGCTTCGTCAATCTCAATACCATTGACAGTAGTGATACTTGAATCAGCCATATATATCCTCCTCCTCCTCCTTGTTGATTGCGAAATCGTCTATTGAATACGCGCTTTTCACAGATTCGATTACCCGCTCGGCTTCTGCCATGTTCATGGCGATTCGTGCGAACTCCTCGGCTCTTTTCAACTCGTTTCGGACAAGGGTTAGCTCTCTTTTCACTTGCTCCTCGGTCAAGTGGTGTACCTCGCCAAGTGGCCTTGGCAGAGCAAGGAAGTCATATATCACGGCAAAGTCTTTCCCCCGAGACAGGCGAAGGACGCGCCCCCGCCGTTGGATATACTCCTTCGGGTTAGTGGTACTCGCCAAGATGAAGGCGGTCTTGATGGCGGGGATGTTCACACCCTCGTCCAAGCACTTGATGGCTATCAACGCTTGGAGATTATCCCCGGCGGAAAACTCTTTCTTCAGCCGTTCGCGCTCTGTGATGTCCTCCCTTGACGTGAACTGTGAGACGCTCATGCTAAGCTGGTTCCCAAGCAAATCCGTAACAGCGTCAATCTGCCTGATGTCATCCTCAGACGTGTCGGAATAGTCTTGGTCATCGCGCAGGATGGTCGTCGAACCGCAATACACCAGAATGTGCTTGTCATCAGTGTACGGGGCGATGGCCTCTGACAGTTTGTTCAGCTTGTCCGTGATGCCTGCGACGAGCCTTGCCCGCTTCAAGGCAAGCAGCTTGCCCTTTTCGCTCAGTCGGAATTTCCCGTCCTTTCCCTTTATCAGGCATTTGCTCATCTCGTATGTCAGCTCTGAATATATTACCATCTCATCATCGGAGAGTGTGGTGATGATAGGATAGTATTTATAACGGGTCAGCTTGCCTTCGTCAATAGCTCTGTCCAACGTGTACTCGATGCACTTCTCGCCAAAATAGCCATAGAGCTTCGACGTGCCTTCCTCGTCGTTATGGCGGTCGATTGTGGCTGACAGGGCGAGCCTGTAATTGAATTTTTCGTCGAGGAGGCTGCTCAGCCGCACCGCGCCGAAATTATGCGCCTCGTCCACGACAAGCAAGGCGTTTCCCCGGAGTTTCTTCAATTGAGTTTGCGTCTTGGCCGTGGCGAAAGTCGCGTTTGTGCATACGAAGCAGAAAAACTCCTGCCCTTTGACTTTCAGTTTCTGGTTCAGTATGGCCGTTTCAAGGCGTTTGAGCCAGTCCCTTTGGGATGACGCGCTGTATCCGACGATAGGCATGATTCCGAAAAACTCAATATCCTCAACCCATTGCTCCACAAGGTGCTGGTATGGGCAGACGATGATGACGGCGAGCTTGCCGTTTACCGCTTTGTAAAGGCGCGCGACAGCCCCTAAACCCGTGAAGGTCTTTCCCGTCCCAGTTGCCATGTCGAATATGCCGCACCAGCCTTTTTCCTTCCAAGCGTCGATTGCCTCTGTCTGGTAGCCGTGTAACATCACTTTTGGCGGGATTGTGGGAACGCTGCCCTGTGCTGGGGCAAACAAGTCTACATCTTCCTCG
>WQXF01000003.1 GCA_009784985.1 Clostridia bacterium
AGCGGCGCAACAATGTCATAATCAGGAAACAGCTTCGCAAACATAATCATTCTTGTGATTTTTGTGCGCTCAAAGCTGTTGCCGTATCGTTTGGTCAATTGTTGCGCCAGTGCCGCAACAATTCGTTTTCCGTATTCGGCGCGTTCACCGCCAAGTAAAATCGATCCGATATATTGCCCGATTTCCCAATACATCAGCGTAACCTCGCGGTTCGCGTATGCCCCGGCGGACAATTTGCGCGTTTCGATAATATGCGCTACGCGCTCAAATATCTGCGAGCCATCAAGCCGGATTTCTCCTCGCACGGTAAGTTCTTGCTTTTTCTTGCTCATGGTGTCACCCCCGCAGCATTATCCAATTGGAATCATTATACCTCGGAAATTCGAATAAGCCAACGAGAAAACAAAGTATGTTTCCAGCCCGTTTTTTTGACCCTTACGAGGATGGAAGATAAATCAACACTTGACAGCATATGGAAAACGCAGTATAATGCGCATGTGATAATTCGAGTCGCTTAACCGAAAATAGGGGGACAAAAAAGTGAAAAAGACTTTTGCGATAGTTTTTATGCTTTTAGTAATATTTTCTTTTGGCACGCCGGCTTTTGCAACTGTTTGGTTTGAGGATGTGGCTTACTATTATGATGTCCTTTTCGAGGGCAAAGTAGTGGAATATACAGATGAATATGTTATTGTTGTCCCTACGAAAATAATTAGAGGCAATATGTCGAGAGGTAATGAGTACACTTATCAAAGGCCCGAACCTCTTGAGGGGGGCGATTATCCTTTTCGAACTGATTTTTTTAAATCGATAGGAGAAAACTTGATAGAATGGGCGCCTCAAAGAGACAAAGTATATTTAATGGGGAGCTTCGATGAAGAAACTCCTTTGACTATATTTGAAGAAAACACGCTAACGAGCAAGGACATAAAAAGAATAACAGGGGAGAATTACTTAGATTATACTTGTATGGAGTTAGTGGTGTTTTTATTTTGTTTTTGGCATTGATAATCTTCTATTAAAAAATGCAAGCGCAACAAGTAAGCGTCACAATAGTAACTTTTTGTTCTAACAGGACAGAATCTAAGCCTGCTGTGTGAGGAAAAAAGTCTTGCGCGGCGGTTTTTTTGCACTTTACTCATCGTTATTGTATAATGCAACAAAGCTTTGAACGAAAGTGTGATGCCATTGCCGCGTTTGTTGCGAAAAACCTCACTGAAGAAGCAAATGATCGCCTACTTTTCCGTTGCATTCTCTTTGGTGTTTATCGTGTTTGGGAGCGTTTTGTTGCAATACAATAGCAACAGTTTCCGTGAGCAAAGCTATGATTATTGCCGGCAAATTGTGGCGGCCCGCATCGCGCTGATCGATACGTACTTTATGCAACTGCAAAATGTGTCACGCATCATTGCCAACGACGGGGATGTGATCGAGGCGGTGGCCTACCGCAATAGCAAAGAAATCAGCGATTATGCGGCGGAGCTGAGCCGCCAGCGCAATATCGTAAACAAAATCAAGCAGGTGGATGTGCTAGGCAATATCGATACAACGCTGATCATTGGAAACGACTATCATTATCTGTACTTTTACGGGCAGTCCCCACGCAGGGGGTTTGACTTTAGCCAAACGCGCTGGTTTATGGACGCGGCGCCCACCCGGGATCTTAGCGCTCGCTTCACCGGCCTGCACGATACCGACTACCTGCTGGGCGATACATTGCCCACGGTTTCTCTTATCGCGCCCATTATCAATGTGGCGCAATACGATGCCTCCCCATTGGGTTATCTGGTGTGCGACTTCCGCCTAGAACCGATCCTTGAGGCCGAGCCAGCCCCCGACGATATCCAAATCGCCATCTTTGATGGGGAGACCCCCGTATACTTTTCGGATGCGGCTTTTTCCCCTAAACAGCGGGGGCTGCTGATGCAGCATTTGCAGAGCGGCCAGCGTAGTTTTACCTTGCCGCAAGATAGGGAAAGCGTCGCGCCCTACATTGCGGTGCGGGAAAGCTCCGCCGTATCCGGCTGGACGATCTTGGGCATTATGCCGGTTACCGAGATCGAAACCCTTCGCAATGCCAACACCTTGTTTGTGGGGCTGCTGATTTTGCTTTCTATTTCCATCATCGTGCTGTTGTCGTTGCTGATCTCCAACTCTGTGCTGGTGCCCATGCAAAAGTTGCTTGCCCGTTTTAATGCCATCGCTTCGGGGCGCACCGATGTGGATTTTGCCCCCACCCGCAGCATGGAAATCAACCGACTGTCGGACACCGCACAAAACATGCTGCAAAGCATCGACCGCCTGCAAAAAGAAACCATTGCCCAGCAAGCTCTTCTTTCCCGGGAGCAGTTTAAGGTGCTGCAGCACCAAATCAACCCCCATCTGTTTAACAATACGCTGCAATCCATCAAGGCCCTGGCCGTGTGCGGTGACACTGCCGCCATCTCCCGCATCACCACGCTGCTGGGCAAGATTCTATCGTATTCCGTGTACAATCCGCTGGACATGGTGCCCCTTTCCCAAGAGCTGAACTACATCGAAAACTATATCGCCTTGCAGCAGATGCGTTACCCCAATATCGAGTACGGCATCGATTGCGATTTGGAGGCAGGGGCTGTATTTGTGCCAAAGCTCATCGTGCAACCCATTGTAGAAAACGCCATTGAGCACGGGTTCAACGGGGTGAAATCCGGGCGCATTGACCTGTGTGTGGAGCGGGATGGCGAAGCCCTGCACATCATTGTGGTGGATAGTGGCGTAGGTTTTGATTTGCAAAAGCTGGAGTCGATTCGTGGATGGCTGGAGCAGCCCGATGCCCAAGAAGAAGGCAGCCACATCGGGATCCCCAATGTCCACAAGCGCATTCGCAGCATATACGGCCCGGAATATGGCGTATCGATCCTATCTAAGCCGGGCATGCACACCAGCGTGGTGATCACTTTGCCGGTGAAAGGGGGGGCAGGCCATGCTGAAGGCCATCTTGGTGGATGACGAACAGCTTTCCATCCACATGATGGAAAACCTGATTGAGTGGGACCGGTATGGCGTGCGCATCGTGGCTACGGCAGGGGACGGGCTGGAGGCACTGGAAAAATTTCGGGAGCACGTGCCCAACATTGTGATCACCGACATCAAGATGCCCAACCTGGACGGCATCGAATTCATTCGCCGCGTACGGGAGATCAGCGCCGACGCCGAGATCATCTTTATCAGCGCTTATGCCGACTTTTCTTATGTAAAAGAGGCCATCGCTTTGGGCTGCTCCAACTATTTGCTTAAGCCCGTGGACGAAATGGAGCTGGAAAAAACGTTGCAAAAGATTACGCAAAAAATCAGCGAAAAAAGCATCTCGCGCAAGCTGGCGTTAAAGAGTGAAACACAAAAAAAGAAAAAGGCTCTTCGCGACTACCTGCGCAGCAACGCAAACCCCGCCCTGGGGCGTAAGTATTTTGCGGAATTCTGCCCCGAGGGCGCCCCGTTTTTGCTGATGAGCATCACCCAACACCACGAAACCATCGAAGCTTATACCGGCGCCAGCAGCTTGGCGGGGGAACAGATCGCCTATCAGCAGGAGCGCATCGAAAAAATCGCCGGGGAGCGTGCGCCCTGCCTAGCGCTCGAAGACGAAGAAAACACCTGGCTGCTGGCTCTGCGCACGGGCAACCAAGAAGACGCCATGACCATTGCCCAGGCTCTGCAACGTTTTTTGCAAGGGGAAGGCAAGGCGAAAGTGCGCATTTGCTTCAGCCGTAGCGCAACACGTACCCAGGAATTGCCTGAGCTATATGCCCAGGTGAAACGATATGAAAAGTATGGCCAGCACCTGGGCGATGTGGGCATCCTGGGCAGCGGCTATCAAAACAACGAGGAGCAGTACAGCCAGCTCGTGCGGGAAGGTATCGATTTTTTGGCCGCCCGGTACGATCAAAACCTTTCGCTGGACGAGATATGCCGTCACCTGTCCATCAGCAAAAACTACTTTTCGTACTTGTTTAAGCGCGATACCGGGGTGAGCCTGTGGGCGTACTTAACCGGCATCCGTATGCGCCGAGCCAAGGCCCTGCTCCGGGATACAGACCTGAAAAGCCTGGAGATCGCATACCAAATAGGCTACGATAACCCCAGCTACTTTTCCAAGCTGTTTAAAAAACAAAACGGGCAAACGCCCAACGAATACCGTGCTAGCGCGCGAAAGGAGAAGGATGCGTGAAAAAAACAGTTCTGATTTGCGGTTTTTTGATCCTTGTATTGCTTTGTGGAAATCTAGTGGCGGCAACAAGCGCTTTGCCCGGCGGGGTTCTGCGCTGGATGGCCTACAATACCCGCAGCACCCGCGTTACTTACTTGGCCCATCTGGCCGAGGAGTTGCCGGATATTCACATGCAGTACGATCATGTGCCGGTGGATCACTTTACCGTTACCCTCAGCGTGCAGCTTCTATCCGGCAAGGGGCCGGACTTGATCGAGGGTGGCGGGGAAACGCGGCTGTTGGCCAGCATGGACCGGTTGTTAGACCTAACCGACGAGCCCTTTTTGGGCCAATACCGGTATGCGGGTCTGGCGCCCTTTTCGGTGGATGGGCGGGTGTATGCCGTGCCGCTACAATCCTGGTTTGAGGGAATCTATTACAATAAAGCCATCTTTGCTGAGCACGGGCTGGCGCCCCCGGCCACCTTTGATGAATGGATCGAGCTCCACAAAAAATTACGCGAGGCTGGGGTCAAACCACAAACCATGGGCGCACAGTCTTGGGCGTCACTCATGAAGCAGAGCATCGGCATCGTAAACAATGAGTTTTATGCCCGGCCGGAAAACGCCGGATTTGACGCGGCCTTTGACCGGGGCGAAGCAAAACTTGCCGAGGCCTGGCTGCCTGCGGTCACGCTTTGGTCGCGGATGATCGACGAAGGCTGCCTGACCCCCGACATGCTGGATTATAGCGACGAGCAGGCGTTGATGGAGTTTGCTTCCGGCGAGGCGGCCATGTGGGAGAGCGGGCCCTGGTCTATCGGCGAAATATTACGCATCAATCCCCATATCCAGCTGGGCATGTTTCCCTTCCCTACGGTGGAAGGCAGTACCGGCTGGCTGGTGGGCGGGCCGGGATCGGCCCTGTCCATCAACGTGGATTCGCCCAATATGGAGGCGGCGCTGCGTGTGCTGGAGGCCACCGCTACCCAGGAAGCCCAGCTGGCCCTGATTGCCGATAACATGGGCGAACCCTATTTGGAGGGGATGCAGGTGGACTTTGGCCCGGTGTACGCCGGGTGCGCCGACGCCTTTGCCCTGGAGCAGGTGTACGCGCCCTGGACAGCGGCCTGGACCTTTGGCAACCCTATTGTAGAAGCCTACGGAAAGGCGCTGCAAGAGGTTTTGGCGGGTAGCAAAACCGTGGAAGAAGCCCTGGCCGAGGCCGACGCGGTGAACGCCCATATGCGGGCGGCCTTAGAAGCCATTGAATAAGCAGCCGATCCGTAACAAAGTGATAGAATATTTTGCTATACAGTCCCCGCCCGCAAAAAGACCGTAATAAAGTACTATGTGTGCGTAAGTTTGTTGCTTTTCAACAATCATTCTTTCTTTTATGATGCTTATACCACCAAAATTGAAGGAGGCAAACCATCATGAAGAGAAAGTCTTTCCTCGCTCTGTTGCTGTGTGTGGTGCTCATGCTCGGAGCCGTACCCTTCAGCGCCGCCGCCGAAGGCGAAGTTGTAACGCTGCGTTTTATGGCGTACAACCCGGCACAGTCCCGCGCTACGTATCTTGAGTTCCTGGCCGACCAACTGCCGGGCATCGAGATCGTGTTTGAGTACGTGTCGCTGGATGATGATTTCAACGGCATCCTCAACGCTCAATTAGAGGCCGGAGCCGGCCCCGACATCATTGAGTTGGGCGGCGAAACCAAGTTGCTGGCTGCGGCCGGCCGTTTGCTCGACCTGTCTGATCAGGAATTTGTGGCCAAGTACGCCCAGGCCGGCCTCACTCCCTACACCTGGGAGGGCAAGGTATTTGGCACGCCGCTCCAGTCCTGGTACGAGGGCATCTTCTACAACAAGGCGATCTTTGCCGAGCACGGCATCAGTGTACCCAAGTCCCTCGACGCTTTTATCCAGGTGCATAAGGATTTGGAAGCCGCGGGTGTTAAGCCCCAAACCATGGGCGCTTCGTCTTGGGAGCCGATGATGAAGCAGAGCATCGGTGTGGCTAACAACGAGTTCTATTCCGATCCGGCCAATGCGGGCTTCGACGCGCTGTTTAACACCAGCGAAGTATCCTTGGCCGAAAGCTGGCTGCCCGCGGTCACCGCTTGGGCCAAAGTGATCGAAGAAGGTTGCCTTACCACCGATATGCTGGGCATGAGCTACGAGCAGGCCCAGGCTGAGTTTGCTTCCGGTGGCGCCGCCATGTGGGAGAGCGGCCCCTGGGCCGAGAGTGATCTGTTCGCCGCCAATCCCGATCTGGACCTAGGCATGTTCCCGATCCCCGGTGTGTCGGAAGGCCCCGGCTGGCTGGTGGGCGGCCCCGGCTCGTCTCTGGTTATCAACGCCAAATCCGAGAAGATCGAGGCGGCGTTGCAGGTGCTGGCTCTCACCGCTACCCCCGAGGCCCAGATCGCGCTGACCGCGGATTGGCCCGGCAGCTCCTTCCTGATTGGCGTAAACCTTGACCTGGGCGATGTGTATGCCGACTGCGCCGAAGCGTTTGCCGCCGGCAATGTGTACGCCCCCTGGGTTGCGGTGTGGGATTTTGGCAACCCTGTGGTCGAAGCCTATGGAAAGTCCTTGCAGGAGGTGCTCTCCGGCACCAAGACCGTAGCCGAAGCCCTGGCCGACGCCGACAGGATGAACGCCATCATGATCGACGAGATCAAGAACTAAGGATTTACACATCATGGTGTGAATACGAAGGGCCGCAGCAAAAACCCGGTTGTTTTGCGGCGGCCCTTCTCTTATTTGGATGAGTGGGTGACAAAATGCATGCTAGAAAAAAGGAAACGATTTTGCTGCTGATGGCCCTTCCCGCGTTCATCGGTTTTATGACGTTTTTTATCACTCCGGCGGTGATGAGCTTTGGGTACAGCGTAACCAATTGGTCGGTATACCGGCCCGAACCCAGCTATGTGGGGCTCAAGAATTTTCAAACTCTGTTTTCCGACGCCCAGGCACTGGCGGCAATCGAGCACTCCATTCGTTACGCCTTGATCATGACCGTGGTGCAGAACACACTGGCCATTTTCTTGGCCGTGCTGCTCAACAAAAAACTTATGATGGCCAATGTACTCAAAACCATCTTCTTTTTGCCGGCGGTGTTGAGCATCCTGGTGGTGGGGTATCTGTTTAAGTTTATCATGACCTCGGCGCCCTCGGGCATGCTCAACAGCGCCATAGGCGCCTTTGGCGGCGCGCCCGTTAACTGGCTGGGCGACCCGAACCTGGCCCTGTACTCCGTATTGGCCACCCAGGTATGGCAGTGGACGGGCTGGGCCATGGTGATCTACATTGCCAACCTAAAAAGCATAGACGCCAGCCTGTACGAGGCCGCCAGAATAGACGGCGCGGGCCCCATGCAGGTCTTTGGGCGGGTTACGCTGCCGCTGCTGTACCCTGCCACATCCTTTAATGTGCTGATGAGCCTGATTGGCGGCCTAAAAATGTTTGACGCCGTGTACGCCATGACCAGGGGCGGACCGGGTTACGCTAGCGAAACCATTATGACCACCATGATCAGCACCGGCTTTAAAGCGGGCCGCAATGCCTATGCCTGTGCCTTTGCCGTGGTGTTTTTTGTGGTGGTGTTTACCATGAGCAAAGCGGTCACCTTTGTGCTCAACAAATGGGAGGCGGCGATCACATGAGCAAAAGCGTCAAAAACGGGCTGTGGAGCGTTCTTTTTGCGGCGATCGGCGCTTTTATGCTGATCCCCATCTATTACCTGGTGGTTAACACCTTCAAAACCATGGAGGAAGCTACCTTCCGCCCGCTGGGATTGCCCCTGAACCCCACATTCGAAAATTACACAACCGCTTTGCAATCCATGAACTTTTTGCGCGCGCTCACCAACAACCTAACCATCCTGGTGTTTGCGGTGCTGTTTCTTGTCCTTTTTTCGTCCATGGCGGCATACGCGATTGTAAAAGGAAAAACCATATGCAGCAAGGTGATGTACTCGATATTCCTGATCGGCCTGATCATTCCGTTTCAAGTTACCATCATTCCGCTGTATAGGATTGCGGTTGGGTTTGGCATGATGAATACGCTGCCCGGTGTGATCATCATTAACGTTTTTTGCATAAATTTGTCCCTCTCCATCTTTTTGTTCCGGGGGTTCATCAACACCATCCCGGCGGAGATGGAAGAGGCTGCTGCCATCGATGGCTGCGGTGTGTTTAAGACCTTTTGGGTCATCATTTTCCCGTTGTTGAGCCCCATCATCGCCACGGTTGGCATTTTGGATGCCCTGGCGGTATGGAACGATTTTATGACGCCGCTGTTATTTTTGCAATCGCCCGAAAAAAACGTGCTCCTGCAAGAGGTACATAAAAACGTGGGGCCCTTCTCTACCAACTGGACAGTCTTTTTGCCGATGCTTGTGCTTTCCGTGCTCCCGATGGTGATCATCTTCCTGATTTTGCAAAAGCACATCATCGAGGGTGTGGTTGCCGGTGCAGTGAAGGGATAACAGAGAAAGGAAGTTGTATCAATGAAAAACATAGCCTTTTCGGATATCCGCGTGCGCGGCGATCTGGCCGTGCGTTCCGGCCTGAATTTTGCCCGGTTGGAAGGGGACTGGTACCGCCCGGATGAGGTGTTCAAAGCCGACTCCCACGGCTGGCCCGGCGATTGGGAAGGGCGCGTGGCCCTGGCGCTCACCCTGCTGGAGCAGAGCACCCACCGCACCAGCGCATATTTGGAAGAAATCCTGCGCCTGATACCCGAGAACCTCAACGAGTGCGGCTATTTTGGGCCCGTGCTGCCGCCCAAGCAGTTTGACGAACAGCATTTTGGCGGGCACAGTTGGATGCTCCGGGCCCTGGCCGAATACTATATTTACAAGGGCAAGCCGGAAACCCTGGCCCTGCTCCGGCGTATGGTAAACGGCTTTTTGATGCCCGCCAAGGGATACTTTGCCCAATACCCCATCGTGCCCGTGAGCCGCTTTGATGAGCAGAGCGTGTGGATCCTTTCCAAACTGCAAACCAAGACGCTGCATCACGCCGAGACTTCAGATGCGGGCTGCGTGTTTATTATGATCGACGGCGCAAGCGCGGTGTACGAAGTTGATCCCCGGCCGGAGTTGCGTGAGGTGATCGACGAGATGATCACACGCTTTATGGAGATGGATCTGGAAAAGCTGCACATCCAAACCCATGCCACGCTTAGCGCCACCCGGGGCATTTTACGCATGTATGAGCTGACCGGCGAAGCCCGCTATTTAGATATGGCCGTGGCGCGCTATGAGCTGTATCGTGGGGCGGCTTGGACTGAAACCTACGGAAACTACAACTGGTTTGGCGCGCCGCGCTGGACGGAACCCTGTGCCATCGTGGATTCGTACATGGCAGCCATCACCCTGTGGAAGCATCTGCGGAACCCCGAGTACCTGCAAGATGCTCATTTGATTTATTACAACGCACTGTCCCACAGCCATCGGATCAACGGCTCCCTGGGCAGCGACCGTTGCTCCGGCGCCCAAGGCATTGAAGACGCCCTGTTCCTGGCGCCCATCAACTACGAAACCTACTGGTGCTGCACCATGCGCGGCGGCGAAGGTTTCTCCCGCGCCATCGAATACAATTACTTTATCGATGGAAACGACGTATACGTGCCCACCTATCATCCCAACGAGGCAACCCTGCGCCTGGAGGCTGGCGAGTTATGTGTAACGATGGATACCCGGTATCCCTACGAAAACGAAGCGCAAATCACGGTGACTGCCTCAACTCTTGGTTTGCCTGCTACAATCCGGCTGTTTGTGCCAACCTGGGCCCGGGACGCTTCCGTTACGCTCAACGGAAAACCCCTGTCCATTGTGATAGAGCAGGGGTTTGCGTGCGTATGCGGCCTGTTTAAGCCCGGCGACGTGATTGCCTTAAAAGCCCGCACCCAGGTGCGTATGGAAGAGGGTTTTGCCCACAGCGTGCCCGGCGTACACAAGTTTATGTTTGGGCCCATGCTGCTTGGCTGCAAGGCCGGGGTGGCCGACAATTCCTTGGAAGGGAACCGTTTTGAGAACTATGCGGAAAGCCGTTACAAGGCTGCGGGTGCCGTATCGATACCCAAGGGTGCGGTGATTGAGTGGGCAGGCGACAATGCGTTTACCGTACAAGGCACGGATATTGTGCTGAACTCCCTGTGTTCGGTGCGCGACATGACAAAGGAAGACACCATGCATCAGGTGCTGTTTATGGATTGAGTTAGGATTTTAAATACTGCGACAGAATGGACATCATGTCCTTGATCACGATGGGTTTGCCTAAGTGGCCGTTCATACCGGCCTTTAGGCATTTTTCCATATCTTCTTTAAATACATTTGCTGTCATGGCGATGATGGGGATCGTTGATGCTTTGGGCGTACCGAGCTCCCGGATCGCCCGGGTGGCTTCCAATCCGTCCACCTCGGGCATTTGCATGTCCATCAAAATCAAGTCGTAGCGGTTGGGGTTTGAAACAAAAACGTCGATGGCTTCCCTGCCGTTGTTTGCCGTTTCGATGGTGATGTTTGTGGGCTCAAGCAACGCGATGATGATCTCCTGATTGATTTCGATATCGTCGGCTAACATGATCACCTTTCCCGTTAAATCCATGTGGGTGATGTCCTCGTAATCCGAATCGTTTGTTGCATCTTGCCCGGCGGCCACTTCGTTGAGGCTGGGGATGCCAAGGCTTGCCGTAAAATAAAAGCAAGAGCCTTTGCCCATTTCGGATTCAACCCAGATGTTGCCGTCCATCAATTCCAATATGCGCTTGGAGATCGCCAAACCCAATCCGCTGCCCCCGTATTTTCTGGATGTGCCCACCTGGGCCTGCTGAAAGGCAACAAACAGTTTGCTCTGCTCCTGTTTTGTCATGCCAATGCCGGTGTCTTTTACCGACATCTGCAACACGCATTTATTTGTTTGTAAATCCAGCACTTTTGCCGAAAATGTGATGTCGCCCTCTTCGGGGGTGAATTTGATGGCGTTGGATACGATGTTGGTGATCACCTGGGCTAGGCGCTGATCGTCACCCAACAAAGCATCGGGGATTGAGGGAGCGATTTGAACGGTGAGCTTTTGCCCCTTATCCTGTATTCTTTGCGTAATCACGCTCATCACCCGGTCCAGCATTTGGCTGAAACGGAAAGCGATGGGGGACAGTTCCATTTTGCCCGACTCAATTTTGGATATATCCAAAATATCGTTGATGACGCCAAGCAGGTGGATGGATGCGCTTTCGATCTTTTCAAAGGCGTAGTCTTTTCGCTCCAAGTTTTTTTCATGTTTTCCGATGGATGTCATGCCGATAATGGCATTCATGGGCGTACGAATCTCATGGCTCATATTGGAGAGGAAATCGCTTTTGGCCCTGCTGGCGGACAGGGCTTCCTCCCGGGAGCGTTTTAGGTCGGTTACATCATGAAACATCAGCATAACCCCGTTGCTGTTATGTTTGTCGTCTTTCATTGGAACCAGCAGGCCTGAAAAATCTTCGATTTCCCCATCTTTTTTGTCAAAACAAAACGTGGCGTCAAAAGCCTGGGGCGCATTCATCTGGGTCACATGGTTGATTTGCTCAAGCAATTCTCTAAACGTTTCAGTATCCAGAAGGCTGGGAAGCACTTCTGTCAGGGCGCGGCCCAGGATGTCCGATACGCTGTCGAAACCCGCCTTCTGCACAAAATACTTGGTGCAGAACTCAATCCGCCATGCTTCGCTGATAAACAAAATGATGCTGGGAGAGTTGGCAAGCAAAAGCGCCAGATACCGCTCGCGCTCGCGCTGGATAAAGGTGCTGGCCTTTTGTTGGTTCAGCACCGTGGTATATGCGATCTTTTCTTGAGCAATAGCGTTTTGTAAGTGTGTATTGGTGCGGCGAAGCTTACGGTTCTCTCGCTCAAGTTCTGTCAATCGCAGCGATATATCCAATTCTCCCAATTAGCCACCTCCTCCCTACAGGACGCAGGCGCAGAATGTGTAATTATGAAAACGATTGTATAATTTTCCGTCCGGCCCCTGCATGGGGCAGATTTCGCCCCCCGAATAGCCCATCATAAAGGGGCTGCCGCTGCCTGTCAGTGTTTCTTTGATCAGCCGCAACTCACTCTCCTGATCGGGGGAGAGCATGATGTAGCGTGTAACACAGGGCAAAAGCAGCGTAACCTGCCGGTCTTGTATCTGCATTATTTGCTGGAGCCCCGCTTGGGCGGACTCAAAGATGCCCGGCGCGTCGATGCTGCCTACAGCAAAAGAAGTCCCCACCGGCATCTCTCCCCCGGTTAGTACAGAACCGTCTTCAAACAGCGTGTAGAAACCCAATGCAACGGGCTCCTTTGCATCGCCGTAATACACCATCAGGGGCGTAGTGGTAATGTTTTCTTTTGTGATCACAAGGCCGATGTTGCGCAGATATTCCAGCACGGGCATGTCGTTGATTTCCCGCAGGATGGCGCCTTCGCTTTTGGTGATGATCGCCCGGTTGTCGGCGATATTACGCTCGGGGATGGAAGAAACGATAAACTTGGGCGCAACCGGCCCGTTGACAAACATCATGGCTAGACCTGCGCGCAGCGCCCGCCCATTGCAAATGGTTTGCACGGTTTCGTAGTTAAAGTCGATATTGTTGGTGATGGAGCCCCATATGGGAATGCCGTGGCAGGCTTTGTCCATAGCGGCAACAACCTCATAACCGGCCACGTCCCGGATGTAGGGCATAAACGAAAAGATCATATCCGGATCATCGCTTGTTTTCCCGCGGACGCTTTTGTACAAACGGTCAATCTCCGCCACGTAATTGTCGTGGTTGATGCTGTCGGTCATCCCCACTTCAAAAGAGACCTCATCGCTTGTGAGCACGGTAAGGGTAAGGTCAAAAAGGCCGTAGCCCCGCTCGTCTTGGGATGCCATAGACGTCATGCCGATAACGTTAAACGGCAGTTGCTCGCAAAGGGCGGCCACCATGCCGCTATCGATAAAGTCTATGTGGCAAAAAATCAAACCCCCCGAGTTCTTTTTGAGGGAGCCAAAATCGATCTGGCTTTTTATTTCGTTGATCGCCTCGTTGATTTCGTCGATTTCCGAAGTGCGCGCCGTATACATTTGAATCATACTCAAAACCATTCCTTTCCATGAATTGCACTTACAATATACCACAGAATACCAAAGCATTCAACGGCAATCGACACAAGCATTCGATTTTCCCTGCTCTTGTGCGGCATATGTATCTTGGTTATAATAGAGTCGTGAAAGAGGGTGATATGGTGAATGAAACCAAAACAATATACCAACGGCTGGACATAAACAAAGCCGCGATCGACCGCCTGCGGCCCTTTGAAGGCGACACGCTCTGCCAACTCCGGGCCTATTATCGTATTGGGCTTACGTGGGCGTCCAATGCATTAGAAGGCAATTCCCTCACCGAGATGGAGACAAAGGTATTGCTGGAGGATGGGTTAACCGTTGGCGGAAAACCGCTTCGTGATATCCTTGAGGCGATAGGGCATTCCCATGCCTATGATTATATGTTTGAGCTGCTTGATAAACGGCGCATCACTGTGAAGGATATGCAAACCTTGCACCGCCTGTTTTACAAGTTGATCGATGAACCCCACGCGGGTTTGTGGCGCGATGTAAACATCATCGTAACAGGCTCGGATTACGCATTCCCCGCACCCGCCGAACTAGATGGGCTGATGGCCGATTTTGGACGGTGGATGGAGGCCGAACGGGAAACAATGCATCCTGCCCGTTATGCCGCTATGCTTCACTTAAAATTTGTTACCATTCATCCGTTTATAGATGGCAATGGGCGTGTTGCGCGGCTCCTGATGAATGCGTCTTTTATTCAAGATGGCTACATGCTGGCCGTGGTGCCTCCTATCCTGCGTGTGGATTACCTGGCAGCCATACGCCGATACCAGCAGGGCGGGGATGCTGAGCCGTTTTGTGAGTTTATTGCGGAACGTGTGTTGGAATCCGAGAAGGAGATTATGCGGTTGTTGAAGATAGGGTGAGGGCAGCGGGCGGCTGCAAAAAAGACATTGAATTTCGCAGCACAACTCGCTACAATAAAATACGACGAAGAAAGGAGCTTAAGCGTATGCCGAATATCAAGCCTATTTCTGACTTGCGAAACTACAGCGATGTGCTCAAGGATGTAGATGAAGGTTCGCCGGTATTTTTAACCAAGAATGGCCGTGGACGTTATGCCATCGTCGATATCCGGGATTACGAAAAAGATCAGGCCATGAAAACGCTGATGACAGAGCTGGAAAAAGGCCGGCAGGCTGGTGAAACACACGGCTGGCTGTCAGCCCAGGATGTGCGTGCCATTTGACCCGCAGGCGAAAACGTGATTGCCACATATCCCCATTCATAATGAACCGCCCCAAGCGGTTTTTTTGAATAGAAAAATTGCATCGGACGGCCAAAAAATCCTTGTGTTTGATTGCGAGTGTTGTCATAATAGAGTAAGAATAACAACCCGAAAGGAAGTGCTCTAAATGGCGGGTATCTTGGACTCCAATGTGTTGACCCAGGTAGGTTTTATCGTGAGGGACATCGAAAAATCCAAGCAAAAGTTTGCGGAGTTTTTTGGCGTGCCCGTACCCCAGCATTTTGATGGCGGCAAGTTTGAGGTAACCGGCACCCAGTACATGGGCAAGCCCGCCCCCGACGCCAATTGTGTAATGGCCTTTTTTGACGCGGGCCCCAACGTGCAGATCGAGCTGATCCAGCCCAACGGCGTTAAAAGCGTGTGGCAGGACTTTCTGGATGAGAACGGCGAGGGCATCCACCACATCGCCTTTAACATCAAGGGCATGGATCAAAAGATCGTGGCTTGTGAGGCCTTTGGCATGCAGCTGGTGCAGCGGGGCAAGTACGGAGACGGCGGCGGGGAATACGCCTATCTGGCGGCCTACGACGATATGAAGTGCCTGGTGGAACTCCTGGAGAACTACTGATGCGTGTGATTGTGATCGGCGCAACCCAGGGCCTAGGCTTCGAATTGGCGCGGGTTTTCTTGGCAAACGGGCATACCGTAGCCGCAGGCATTTTAGAGCGGGAAACGCCCCCGGCCCTTGCCGCCCTGCAAAAGGAGCATGGGGAGCGGCTGCTTGTATTTCCGGCGGATGTTCGCAATGAGAAAGAAATCGCTGCGGGGGCGAAGGTTTGCGAAGCCTTTTTGGGCAAGGCCGACGCATTGATCAACGTGGCCGGTGTGCTGCTGCCGGTTGACCGGGTGTGCCCGCTCCACGAGTGCGACATTGCCGAGTTGCGCGCTACGTTTGAGGTCAATACCATCGGCGCGATCATCGTGGTGAAGTATTTTTATCCCGTGATGGCGCGGGGCGGCGCTTTGATCACCGTAACGTCCGAGGGTGTGGGCGTAAAGCACGCGGGGGACTGGGTGCCCTGCTACGCCCTTTCGAAAACCGCCGCTACGAAAATCGCTGGCATCATGAACGTCACCGTCTCTGATGTGGGCTTTTATGCTGTGCATCCCGGGCGCATGAACACCGAAATGGGGCGAACCACCGCCCAAATCGAACCCCAGGAATCTGCCCTGGGCTTGTATCGTTTGCTGACCGAAAAGTCTCTTTCACGAACCGAATGGTACATCAACTACAAGGGGGAGCCCATGGAGGCGTAACCCGCAGGAGGCGCAAATGGGATTTCGCAAGGACTTTGTGTGGGGCGGGGTTACCGCCTCCTATCAAATTGAGGGCGCGGCCTACGAAGACGGCAAGGGCCTGTCCGTATGGGACATGTTCTGCAAGGAGCCGGGCCGCATCGCCGACGGCACCAATGGCGACGTGGCCTGCGATCATTATCACCTGTACCAAAAAGATGTGGACATCATGGGCGAGATCGGCTACCAGGCCTATCGGTTTTCGGCAACCTGGCCCCGCATTTTGCCAGAGGGTACCGGCCCGGTGAACGAAAAAGGCTTGGATTTTTACGATCGGCTGGTGGACAGCCTGCTGGCCGCCGATATCCAACCTTGGCTTACGCTCTTTCACTGGGATTATCCCTACGCCCTGTTTCGCAGGGGCGGCTGGACGAACCCAAGCAGCCCCCAGTGGTTTGCCGATTATGCCCAGATCCTGGCCAAACGGCTGGGAGACCGGGTAAAACGCTTTCTTACCATCAACGAACCCCAGTGCTTCATAGGCATCGCCTACGACGATACGGTGCACGCGCCGGGCATCCATTTCCCTATTTGGGATACCTTGCTGATGGCTCACCACGTGCTGCTGGGCCATGGGCTGGCGGTGCAGGCCATTCGCGCTGCCGCACCCGATGCTTTGGTGGGCATTTCCCCCACTTGCAGCGCCCATTATCCTGATACCGAGACAGCAGAAGATATCGAGGCCGCGCGCCAGGCCTTCTTTGATGTGGACAAGGGAGCCCCCTTCTGGAGCGCTTCTTTGTGGAGCGATCCCATCTTTAAGGGCGATTATCCCAAGAAACTCTATGAGCTGTTCCCCGAGCACATGCCGAATATAGGCCCCGATGATATGCGGATCATCGGCCAGCCTTTGGATATCCTGGGGCAGAACATCTACAACGGCAAGGCTGTGCGGGCCGACAGCAAGGGCGGGTACGTTTTTGTGGAGCGGGAGAAAGGGTATCCCTTCACTGCCGCTAAGTGGCCGGTGACGCCTAAGGCCCTGTATTGGGGGCCTCGTTTTCTGGCCGAGGCTTATCAAATACCTATTGCGATTACGGAAAACGGGCTGTCCTGCCCCGATGTGGTGTCGTTGGACGGCAAGGTGCACGACCCGATCCGCATCGACTTTTTGCACCGTTATTTGCTGGAACTTCGCCGGGCCGCGGAAGACGGCGTGGATTTGCGCGGCTACTTTCACTGGTGCGTTACCGACAATTTTGAGTGGGCCAAGGGGTTCACCGAGCGTTTTGGTATGGTGTACTGCGATTTTGAGACCCAGGAGCGCATTTTGAAGGATTCCGCCTATTGGTACAGGGAGGTCATCCAAACCAACGGCGAGAATTTGTGAGCAAGGGGGCGTAGCGTTTGAGCAAACTCGCGTTAATCACCGGGGCGGGTCAGGGTTTGGGCTTTGCCCTGACAGAAAAGCATCTGGCCCTGGGACACGAGGTGTACGCCCTGGCCCATCGGCCCACCGAGCAGCTAACAGGCCTAAAACAAAACAACAAGCTGCACATCGCCTGCTGCGACATCGCCGATACTGCCAGCGTCAACGCGGCCATGGTCGGGCCTCTCGGGCGCGGGCAGCAGCTGGACTTTCTATACAACGTGGCGGGCCTCTACGGGGCAAAAGACCGGGTATCCCTGGCCGAGACCGATCTGGACGCGGGTCTGCCCATGTACGATGTAAACGGCGTGGGCCTATTGCGGATCACCAAGGCCGCCCTGCCCCTGATGGGCAAGGGATCGCTGGTGGTCAACATTACTTCGGAATCGGGTAGCATCACCAATTGTTATCGCTCCTATGAGTACATGTACTGCCTTTCGAAGGCGGCGGCCAACATGGCGACCAGACTGCTTTCGAATGAGCTGCATCCCTTGGGGGCGCGGGTGATTGCCATCCATCCGGGTTGGCTGCGCACCCAAATCGGAGGCGAGCGGGCCAAGGATTCGCCCCATGCCATCGAGGCGGCCCACAGTGCGGAGAACATCGTAGGCATCGCTACCCACATCGACGAGATTCCGCCTGCTTGGCAGTTTATGTGGCATGATGGGGCGTTGATCCCGTGGTGACATCACAAGAGGAGGTGACACAATGAAAGCAAGACTAGCCCCGGTATACTTCAAAGACGCCAACGAACGCGAACGTAAAGAATTTGCCCAACAATTGGAACGCCTGCGTTTGCTGTACGGCGACGTGGCTGAATTTTTGCCCGAAGTATGTGTCGGGGAGCCGCTGCCTCCCGCCGACGCAGTGCTTTTTCCCCAATTGATCGGCGCGGCCTTCCGGGAGTGGGAGAATTTGCGGCAATACGCTCTGCCCTTTGTAGTGCTCACCTCGCCTTACGGCACGGTGGAGATGTGGGATTGGGAGATCGTAACCTTCCTGCGCGGGGAAGGGCTCAATGTGTTTTCGCCCTACACGGTGGAGTTGGCCAAGGTGATCCTGCGCGCCCTGGCAGTCAAAAGCGATCTGGGCCGGGGCGCAAAGTTCCTGATGTTCCAGGATTCGCCGGGGGAGGGCATGCAGGCCAATATCTTTAAGCGCTTTTATTGGTGGGAGCAGGAATGCACCGACCGCATGGAGCAAACCTTTGGCATCCGGCTGATCTATCGCAGTTGGAAGGAAGTGAACCAGCAGGCGGAGCAAATCACCGACCAGGCGGCGAGGCAGGCTTGCGCTGATTGGCAGGTGGACCGGCAGGATGTGACCGAGCCGGTGTACCTGCGCACGGTGAAGTTATACATGGCCATCAAGGCCGTGATCCAGGAGTTGGGCGGCGTGGCCGGGGTGGGCGCAAATTGCCTCAACGAGTCTTTTCATAGCGGCACCACGCCCTGCCTGGCCTGGAATATGCTTTTTGAGCGGGATGGCGTGATCTGGGCCTGCGAAGGCGACACCCTTACCCTGCTGAGCACCTATATTCTGTATCACGCGTTGCACGCCCCGGTGATGATGACCAATATCTATCCCTTCCTGGTGGGCATGGCGGCCCTGGCTCACGAGAAGATCGACAAATTCCCGGACATCGCCGATCCGGCCAACCACGCTCTGGGCGTGCACTGCGGATACTTTGGTTTTGCGCCACGCTGCTTCTGCTCCCGTTGGGTGCTGCGGCCCAAGGTGCTGGAGATCGTGGACGAAAATGCCGTGATGGTGGACTGCGAGATGGCCAAGGGGCCCATCACCCTGGCCAAGATCTATCCGGACTTTTGCAGACTGAGCATCATCGAGGCGGAGATTGAGGATTACGTGCAGTATCCGGGATCGGATTGCAGAAACGGCGCGCTGATTCGTTATCAAGACGGCGAGAGGGTGATGGAGGAGCTTTCATCCCATCACGCGCTGATCCTCCAGGGCAAACAAAAGGCCGAGCTATTGCAGCTGGCTAAGGTATTTGGTTGGGATGCCATGGTTTTGTAGGGGACGCCGCCCTCGACGTCCCGCCGCTTGTCATTTTGCCGGTTTTTCTTGCCCCTTTGCTTTTCTGGCTGTATACTATTCATACAGGGAGGGGAACGCATGAAATTCCAGCGCACGCCGCAGAACACCACCAAGGCGATCTACGCGTTTTTGGTGCTGGCCGCCGTGATCGTATTCGCCACCGTATGGGCCAACATCGGCGATACGCTGGCTTGGTTCGGGCGGTTGATCGGGTATGTGACGCCGGTGGTATACGGGCTGGTGCTGGCGTTTTTGATCAGCCCGCTGCTGCGTGTGTTTGAGCGCAAGCTGCTGCCCATGATCTTTGGCCGCAAGCTAAAGCCGGGGCTGCGGCGGGGTTTGGCGCTGTTGCTCACCTACCTGGTGGTGTTGATTGTGTTGACGGCGGCGCTGGTGCTGATCCTGCCGCAGATCATCGCCAGCTTGCAGGAGCTGATCCGCCAGATCACCCTGCTCTTGCGCGACGCGCCCCAGTGGTATGCCAGCATCTATGAATGGATCGATGAAGTGCAGCACGACGAAAGCGCCAACGAGATACTGCGCGACTTGGCGGGGCAGCTGTTTATTAGTATGCAAGGAGCCTTGGCCAATGTGGGCGACTGGCTGGGCACGTTGGTGGCCGAGGTCTTGGCCGGGCTTACCGGTTTTGCTTCCGGCCTTACCAGTGGGTTGTTGGGCCTGATCCTATCGGTGTATGTGCTGGGCAGCCACGAAAAGCTCATTGCCCAGGCACGGAAGGTACTCAAGGCCATACTGCCCGCCAAAGTCAACCGGGAAGTTGTCTTGATCGGCCAGGACGCGTACCGTATATTCAGCGGGTATCTGGCGGGAACGGCGCTGGACGGTTGCATCTTGGGTGCGCTTTGTTATATCGCCATGCGTATATTCGGCTGGGAGTACCCGGTGCTTACCGCCGTGCTGATGGGTCTGTCCAATATGATTCCGTTTTTTGGCCCGTTTATCGGCATAGGGATAGGGGCGCTGCTCCAGCTTGCGGTTAATCCGTTGCATGCCCTTGGTTTTTTGATCTATGCGGTGGCTATGCAACAAGTGGACGCCAACATCATCACCCCGCGCATCGTAGGTTCCAGCGTCGGTTTGCCGCCGCTATGGGTCGTATTTGCTATTTTGTTGTTTGGCGGGCTGATGGGCATTGCGGGCATGCTGATCGGTGTGCCGCTGTTTGCGTTGCTGTTTAGTACGTCGCGCAGGGTGGTGGATGATTTGCTTCGGCGCAAGGAGGCGGCGAGGCGTGAGGAGGAATCCCTCCACCGCTGAGGTGGTCCCCCTCCCTTTGGCAAGGGAGGTAGGGGCTAAGAACGATAACTTCGCTAGAATCTCTACCCCCCTTGTCAAAGGGGGGAGGGCCACCGCAGTGGCGGGGGGATTCTCAAGTGGCGATATTAAAGCGGCACACAAGAAAGCATTAAGCTAAGACGTGCCCCTTGACAACCCGTCCCCTTCGTGCTATTTTGAAACAAAATAAAAGAAAGGTGGCGTATTTGTGTCGGTTCGGTGTGTGGAGGTTTGCGCGAAGTAAATAGCTTCGCGGAGGCAGAGACTTGCGGGCGCGCACGCCTGTTTGTTTGCCTTCCGCACAGATTGCGCCACACAAGCTGCTGACCACGGAAGCATGTTGCAATAAAGTTGCGGCGTGTCTGTCCGTGGTTTTTGTATGCCAATTCATTATCAAATGGAGGAAAATCAGTCATGTACGTTATCCATACCAAGGGGCTCACCAAATCCTATCGCCGGTTTGAGAAGGAGGAAGGGCTCCGGGGCAGCATCCGCAGTTTGTTCCACCGGCAATTCGTAGTCAAAACCGCGGTGCGGGACTTTGATTTGCAAGTAAAAGAAGGCGAGTTTGTGGGCCTGATCGGCCCCAACGGAGCCGGCAAAACCACCCTGGTCAAGATGCTTACGGGCATCATCGCCCCCACATCCGGCGAGATCGCCGTGTTGGGGTATTATCCAAATAAGCTGGAAAACGCGTTCAAAAAACAGTACGCGGTGGTGATGGGGCAAAAGAGCCAGCTGATATTCGACCTAACCGCCGCCGATACATTCCTGCTGTTTAAAGAGATGTACGAGATACCCAAGGAGGTATACCGCCGTAACCTGGAGCTGTTTATCGACTTGTTTGGCGCGCGGGAGTACCTCAACATGCAGGTGCGCACCCTTTCGTTGGGTGAGCGCATGAAGATGGAGCTGGTTACGGCGCTGCTGCACAACCCCAAAGTGCTGTTTTTAGATGAGCCAACGATTGGGCTGGACGCCCCCGCCCAAAGGCAGATACGGGCGTTTTTGAAAGAAGTGAACCAGCGCAACGGCACCACAATTTTGCTTACTTCCCACTACATGGAGGATGTGCGCAGCCTTTGCCCCCGCAGCGTGGTGGTGGGCCAGGGGCAAAAGGTGTACGATGGCAGTACCGAAGCGTTATTTAACGCCTACCAAACCCATAAAAAGATCACTGTTTTGTTTGCGGGGGAAAGCCATTTTGCCGTGCCGGTTGGTTGCACAATGATCGAGCAGAGCCCCCACAAGGCGGTGTTTACCGTGCCCAAAGAGCAAGGTGGGGCCGTGCTGGAGCGGATCATGGGGGAGTATCCCCTCAACGATATCTCGATAGAAGAAGAGGACATGGGTGTGATCGTAGAAAAAATCTATCAGGGAGAGACTGGAGCATGAGAAAATATTTAGAAGTATTTCGCCTCAGCTTTAAGATGCAAATCGTATGGCGCTTTGATGTGGCCATGACCATGGTGGCCACCGTGGCCCGCATCGTGGCGGCGTGGGTGTTGTGGCAGGCCATTTTTGCGGGCAAAGAATTGGTAGGAGGCTTTACTGTGGGGGCGATGCTCTCTTATTACGTGGTATGTTCCATCGTTAGCTCTATCGACTTTTCGCATAAAATCAGTGGTGAGGTGTGTTGGCTCATCCGAGATGGCCGGTTTTCCGGGCACATGGTGGCGCCCATGAACCCCTTGGGCTTTTTTGGCTCGATGCAGGCAGGGGAGTCGGCGTTTCACCTGGGCTTTAGCCTCATTGCGGCGGCCATATGCGCCGTTGCTTTTGGCATGCGGGTGGCCCTTTCGGCAGATATCCTGCAGATCCTGCTGGCGGCAGCCATGATTCCCCTGGGCCTTGCCTTTATGGCCGGGTATCATTTTTGGATCGGCACGCTTACGTTTAAGTTCTTGGATATCGACTTTTTCCTGCACGTGCAGGGAAATGTGATCGCCTTTGCCACCGGGGCCTTGATCCCGCTGGCTTTGTTGCCCCAAGGGCTGCTGCAAGTGCTGCGATTGCTCCCCTTTACCCATGTGGTCTACACGCCGGCCATGCTGCTCACCGGGCAAATGGCCACTGGGGAGGGGTTGTTTGGGCTTGGGGTGCTGGCGATGTGGACGGCGGCCATGCTGGCGATTGCCCAGCGCACCTACGGCCGCCTGCGAGTAAAGTATGATGGGGTAGGGATATGAGTAAAAATATGTATAGAAATGTACGGTTTATCTTGCTGCTGATCAAGCTGAAGCTGTCGAGGATGATGGTGTTTCGGTTTAGCTTTTTCGGCGCGTTTTTTGCGGACGGCACGCTGTTTTTGGTGCAGTTGCTCACCTTTTCCACCATATACGGCCATGTGGATAGCATAGGCGGCTGGGACAGGGGCCAGATGATCCTATTCGTGGGTACGTTTTCGCTGATCAACGCCCTGAACATGCTGATTTACTTTTTTGGCGTGATCGGTATCCCCGATAAAATCAAGCGGGGCGATTTGGATCAGTACCTTACCAAACCCATCAACCCATTGCTGCGCCTCACCTTTGAGAGCGTAAACCCCGGCTCGTTTCTGCTGGTGGTGATGAGTGTGCTGATCATAGGCTACGGCGTGTCGGTTTCGGGGATTGAGGTGTCGGCCGGCCTTGCCTTGGCTTATACCGGGCTGGTTTTGCTGATGACCCTGCTTTGGTACGACATGGAAGTGATCCTGCGCACCATTCCGTTCCTGGTGATTTCCGCCAACGGCATTGAGCAGCTGGAGGGGCATTTGATTGACCTGAACTTTAAGGTGCCCGGTGTGTTGTACAATGGGGTGTTGAAGGTGCTGTTTTATTTCATCATGCCCTATGGTGTGATGTCCACGGTGCCGACGCAGTTGCTGTCCGGCGTGGTTACGGCGCCGGGGCTGGTGCAGGCGCTGTGTGTGGTGGTGGTGTTTACGGTGTTTACGTTGTGGTTTTGGCGGTTTGGGTTAAGGCGGTATAAGAGTGCGAGTAGTTGAGGTTTATTATCCTGCACACTTTGCAGCTGGAAAAAGCCGCCCCGGGGTGGCGGCTAATCCTTTGATCTCATTCAGCAGGCTTTATGTTTGGGGAGATGCGTAAAGCGTCTTTCCTACTAACGCATTAATACTATTGTCTCCCAGATGTATGCAGATATCCACCTCGTCCATCGGCTTTGCGCTGTTCTTTCGTATTAGAGGAATGGATGTTATCTCATACCTCACGTTCCCATCAGTAACAAAGTCGCCGATTCGGGCGCTTCCTTTCGAATCGACGCCTACTACATGGTAGTAATCAAATCCTGGTACCTTAAACGCTTCTTTTACTGTAGTTTGAAACAAAATCATTCCCTCCTATCCCAAAACATCATATGCCTCAGTTTTTCTAATTGCGCTTTTGTTTGCTCATTTTCGTGCTCAGGTATTCCGTAGGCCACCTGATTTTTGATGAGTTTTTCCTTGGCTTCGATTTCGAGCATTGCTGCATTTCCTGTAGAAACCCTGCCGCTCCTAAATTGGGCCGTGTGTATAAGCTCCTCAAAAACTTCTGACGCTGTCGGAGGCCTTGCGTGCCGGAAAATGACCAGTTTTTCGTTCAGCGTTAAGGCGTCGGCTTCACGCATATCAAGATACTCGTCAAGCTCGGGAGAAGAAAGCATTTCTCCGCCACTCTTTTCAAAAGCCTCTTTGATCCTGCGGAGCTTTGCACTGGCTATGGGAACATGCACATTACCAAATCCAAGCTTTTTCAGACCAGCATCACCCGTGTTTATTATACCTCCATTTTGTGCGGCTTGCAACACCGTTAAAACCCACCCTCCCTGGACATACTGTTTTTACATACCGCAAGGGAGGGAATGGGATGGATCGTCTGTCGCTGCTGCTGGCAATCATCGGCGCGGTCAATTGGGGGCTTATCGGCTTGTTTCAGTTTGATTTGGTGGCCTTTTTATTTGGTGGCCAGGGCGCGGTGGTGAGCCGCATCGTATATGGGTTGATCGGCGCGGCTGGGCTATGGTGCATTACGTTGCTGTTCCGGGATCGGGAAATCATAAAAGAGTGAACGATGACGGTGAACAATGAACAGTGAACAGTGAACAATGGGCTGCGGTGAGGTGATTAGCTTTGCCGTGGCCTATTGTTCACTGTTCACTGTTCGTTCTTCATTGTTCATTGTGCAAGGAAGCGCCTGGCTTGTTCGTTATATTTCGTATGAAATCAAATTTCGACGCTACACCTTGCGGCGGATATGTAGTATAATACCGAGGGGCACACTTCTAGCGGACTTCCAATGGAGAGGGCGGTGAGCGCGCTTGTCGCAACTGTGGCAACAGATCAGCAACATGGCTTGGAACATCATCCATCGGCCCACCTTGTCCGATGTGCTGGATGTGTTGCTGGTGAGCTTTTTGATCTATCAGTTGCTCAAGTTTACCCGCGGAACCCGCGTGAGCCAGGTGCTCAAGGGATTGGGCATCCTCCTGCTGTCCACTTGGATCACCGAGGTTTTTCGGCTGCGCACCATCAATTGGATATTGCGCTGGCTGGTGAATGCCGGGGCCGTGCTGGTGGTGGTGCTGTTCCAGCCTGAGCTGCGCCGTATATTAGAAGAGATTGGCCGCACCCCCCTGCTCAAAAAGATGCGGGCAGCCGAAGAGGATGCGGGCGATAAGATCATAGCCGCCGAACTGACCCAGGCGCTGCTTAACATGGCAAAGCGCAAGGTAGGCGCGCTGGTGGTGATCGAGCAAGGCTCCCCTCTAAAAGAAATCTGGGATACCGGCACACGGGTCGATGGCCGGGTGAGCCAGCCATTGATCGAGAATATATTTGAGCCCAATACGCCGCTCCACGACGGCGCGGTGATCGTGCGTGGCGACCGGGTGGAGGCCGCGGGCTGCGTGCTGCCCCTTTCCGAGGGTGCGGGCATCAGCCGGGAGCTGGGCATGCGCCATCGTGCGGCCCTTGGCGTTTCCGAGGCCAGCGACGCCGTCGCGTTGATTGTTTCGGAAGAGACGGGCATCATTTCCATGGCCCGGGGCGGAAAACTCACCCGGCACATGGATGAGCGTACCCTTACTGCGCTGCTGCAATCCCTATACAATAAGCCGGTGAAGACCGGCTTGCTGGCCACGATTATGACGTTAAGGAGGCGCGCCGGTCATGAGCCAACTCGAGAATAAACCCGAAAGCCCCCGGCGCGTTGGTTCCGGCAGGGCCCATACACTGGCCCGGATTGGGCGGATGCTCACCGGGAACGTGTTGCGCAAAGTGTTTGCCCTTCTGTTGGCTGTGCTGCTGTGGAGCGTGCTGATCGCCTCAGACGACAGCTTGCCGAGGGAGAAGGTATTTGCCAACGTGGAAGTGACCGTGGCTGGGGAAGACGAGCTCCGGGCCCGGGGTTTTATCGTAATCGACGATTTGGATGAGCTGATCCCCGACGTACGCATCCGCGCCGATGTGGCCCAGGGCGCTTTTGACCGTGTTGTGGCCGGCAGCTTTAGCCCACGCATCAATTTATCCAGGGTGCAGCAGGCGGGCGAGCAGGAAGTGCAGATCACCGTACCCCTGGTATCCTCCGCCCAGGTGTTGGAGGTGGAACCGGCCCGTGTGACCCTAAATGTAGAAGAATACGTCACCGTGGGCCGGATCCCCGTGGTGGTGGAGCTTGCCGGAAGGGCCAGGCCCGATCTGTGGGTGGATACGCCACGTTCCGATCCGGCCACGGTTTCGGTGGGCGGGCCCAAGCCCCTGGTGGATCAGGTGGTGCGGGTGGTGGCGGAGCTGGATCAGGGCATGCTAAACGGCGACGACCGCGCTTCCCTGCGTACCGCGGTCCGCATTGTGCCCCAGGATGCTGCGGGCAACGCCTTGGCTTCCCCCCTATTGCATGTGAGCAGCAACGAAGGCGTAAGGCTGGAGCGGGTGAACGTGGATGTGGGCTGGTATTCCCAGCGGGAGATTCCCGTGGATTTGTCCAGCGCCGTGCTGGGCGAACCTGCGGAGGGATATGAGTTGCTTTCGATAACGGCCCAGCCCATGGGCGTGGCGGTGGCCGCTCCCCAGGGTGCGCTGGAGGAGCTGAGCCGCGCGTTTGTGGAGCCCATCGACATTACCGATGCCAAGGGCACGGTCAGCGCCCCGGCCAGGGTGAGGCGTATGGCCGATGCCCGCTATGTGAGCATGGAAGAGATTGTGATCACCGCGGTGATCGCCGAGCAGCGGATCGAGCGCAGGTTCCGCAATCTGCCCATCGAGGTACGCGGCCTGCCCGAAGATTGCACCGCCAGGCTTAGGGTCAACAGAGGTGGTATCGCCATCACCGGCGGATACCATTGGATGAAACAACTCAGGGATGGCGACGTGACCCTGTACGTGGATTTGGCGAGCTTGCCCCCCGGCGAGCACCAGGCGCCCATACAAGCCGAAGCCCGTGGAGCCGACGACTATGCCTACACCTCCGACATGGAGACGGTAACCGTTGTCATTACGCAAAGAGGGAGCTAGCAGTACGGCAGAAGGGGAGGTGAGCGTCTGGGCGGTTTTGCCAATACCATGATGAATATGTTGCTCGGCTGGATGCGGGCGTTGACCGACGCCATATGGCGGCTCGTGGAATCACCGGGCCCTAATAGCATCTTTGCCGGGTTCGGCACAGGTTGGTTGCTGATTGCCCTGGTGCTGATCGTTGCCGGGATTGTGATCGACTGGGTCGTGTGGATGATCCGCTGGCAGCCCTATCATGTGTGGGCTACCCGCTTGCGCGCCATCCGCCGTCTGTTTGGGCAACCTGTGGAGGTTGTGGAGCCGGTGGGTTATGAGTATCACATGGCGCATCACACGACCCAGTACATGCCAGTTGATCAAGCCGATGAGATTGATGAAGAAGCAGATGGGGCCTGGGATGAGCAAGAGGCTTATGACGACCAGCCCTATGACCAACCCTATGATGATGAAGCATACGAAGAGGCATACGAAGAGGCATACGATTACGATTCCGAAGACCCCGATGCCGATCCCCACGCCGCGTATCGCAGGCCCGCATTGCAGTTCCCGCCCCCGCCCGCCATACCCGACAGCCAGTTTCGCGACTATCCGGGCAAACGTTACGATCCGGCCAGGATGCCCCAGGCCTTGCCACGGGATACGGTGCTGGAGCCTTTGGATCCGCTGGCCGCTTACGATGCGTATCCCGAGGTTGTGCCCAAAAGGCGCAACCGGCGGCGTACCGCCAATCCCAGCCCAGTAGAAGAAACACCTGAACCAGCCCCTGCCGATGATTTAGCTGAATTGCAAGAGCAAGGGTTTATGGCCAGCCGCCGCAGGCGCAGGGCCGTATGGACGTCGGAGGAATTGCTTGAGCAAGAGCCCATACAAGAGCCTGTACAAGAACCCTTTAGAGAGAAACGGCGCCGCGCATCCAACAACGTGTACCCGTTGTTTGACGAGCCCGAAGAAGTGGAGCCAGAATACGAGGCCGAATACGAGCCTGAATACGAGCTTGAATATGAATACGAGCAAGAAGAAACCTTTGATGCCGACGACCTGCCCGACGCCCCCCAGTGGCCCAAGTGGGGCGGCCACAACCGCCCGCAAAAAACCTCTTTTTTGGCCAAGGTGCGCAAGCAGGGCGAGGAAAAAGACCCCTATCGCATCAAAAAGCGTGGCATGATCGCACAAATGCTGGATCCCCAGGTGGATTCCATCAAGGGCTTGCCGCCTAGGGTGGACATACACAGCGCTTTTCAAAAGCCCACGTATCCCGAACCCTACGGGCGGGAACCGGTGAACGAAGGCAGCCCCTGGGATGAGGATATGTGATGTTAACAAACGTACGGTTTGCCGATGGGGCAACCTGGTGGCCGGCCACCTTAACCACCTATGTGGTTGTGGTGATGGTTGTGGCATTTTTGGGCATCGCCATGCGGTGCCTGCGTATGGCTAAGGAGCCGACATCCGCAGGTTTAGAGGAGCGGCCCAATCGCCGCGCCTTCCTTTGGGTGGCCCTGGCGGTGGTGGGCTCAAGGTTGCTTTTGTACCTGTGGGCCTGGTTGAGCGCTTCCCTGAGCCAGGGAAGTTGGGTTTGGCCGTGGCACTCCTTTGGTTCTTTATGGGTTCACTGGGATGCGCCCCACTATCTAAAGTTGGCCGAGCAATGGTATACCGCCCCCGGTGTGGCCGGTGAAAATGATCACCTGATGCTGGTGTTTTTCCCTTTGTTTCCATTGTTGCTCCGGGGATTGCGCCTGTTGTTTGGCGGAAATACACTGGCGGCGGCAATAGCGCTGAATTTATTGTGTAACGTGGGCGCGGGATGTCTGCTCTTTCGTATCACGGCGCGGCATTACGGTAATCGAAAGGCTTGGCTGGCCCTGGCATACCTGCTGGTGAATCCCTTTTCGCTTTTTTTGAACGCGCCCTATCCCGAGGCGCTCTTTTTGTTGCTGACCCTGGCGGCCATCGATGCCGCCAATCAAAAACGATACCTGTGGGCGGGCCTTTTGGGGGCGCTATCGGCTTTTACGCGGATGCTGGGGCTGATTGTGTTGGGGGTGATCCTGCTAGAGGGCGCGCGGCATTGGTTGGCTCGCGAGCAATTTCGGTGGCGTTTGTGTGTGCGGGCGCTGGGTGGGGCGCTGATGGTGGGTCTGGGTTTCGGCGCGTACCTATTGTTAAACTGGAAAATCAGCGGAGCGCCCTTCACCTTTTTGGCATATCAGCGGCAAAACTGGTCGCAGCAGTTCGGGAGTTTTTGGAATTCCGCATACACCACCGGCTTGTACATGGTGCACGACATTCACAAACCCGATAGCTTTTTTGGCACCTGGCTGCCCCAGGCCGTGGCCATGGCCGCAGTGCCCGCCATGCTTGCCCTGCGGCAGAATAAGCTGCCCTTGCCTTGGGCGGCGTATGCTTGGGTTTATCTGTTTGTGGCGCTGGCCCCCACCTGGCTGCTCAGCGGCCCGCGCTATTTGATGGTGCTGGCGGTGCTGCCGGTGCTGCAATGCCTGCTAACCGAGCGCCGGTGGTTCCATGCGGTGTTTTTGCCGTTGCAGGCGGGATTGCTCCTGGTGTACACGTATCTGTACGCGGTGGTTCGAACGGTGCTGTAAACATGCCCAACCTCCTTCGCATACCCTTCTATGTTGGAGGGGATGGGAATGCGGGTTATTCAGGTTGGGCTAGCGCTGGTGGGAGCGGTGATTGGCGCGGGGTTTGCCTCCGGGCGGGAAGTGATGCGTTTTTTTGCGCAATATGGTGTATGGGGTTACGCTGGGGCGGCCCTGGCGGCGGCGGCCATGGGGGTGTTGGCTCTGCGTGTGATGGGCCTAGCCGCCCGTTGTGGCGCACGCTCCTTTGGTGGGTTGAGCCGCCATCTGTTGGGCCGTTTTGGTGGTATGGCCGGGGGATTGCTTTTTGTCGCACTGTTATCAGTAACGGGCGCGGCCATGCTCAGCGGGGCAGGGGAGCTGGCCGCCATTGTGTTGCCCATAGGCCCGGCCTATGCCGTAGGGTATTATGGCATGTTGTTGTGTGCGCTGCTGGTGGCCTGGCGCGGCATGGGTGGCCTTGCGGCCTGCGGCGGTGTGCTGGTTCCCCTATGCTGCTGCCTGTATGTGCCGCTGATTTTGCTGCCTGCAGCGGGGGAGGGTGTGGCCCTGGCCCCCGTTGCCCATTGGCAGGCGATCCCCATGGCGCTGTCGTACGCGGCGCTGAACATCGCGTTGGCGGCAGGGTTGTTATGTGAGTCGGGCCCAGGCCTGTCTGGAAGCGGGCACAGGCGGGCAGCGCTTACGGGTGGGGCAGTATTGGGCGGGCTGCTCCTGCTGGCCATCATAACCCTGGAGCGGGGCCCCGGCGAATTACGCACCGCCCCTCTGCCCATGGTGGCCCTGGCGGCCAAGCTGGGCAAGCCGGGGTTTTACTTAAGCGCCGCCGTGTTGTGCCTGGCCATGTTGAGCACCCTGGCCACGGTGTTGCGTGGCCTTTTTATGCAAATGCCCGAGGGCTGGAGCGGGCCGATACGCTGGATGCTGCCCTGCGCGTGTTGTTTTTTGCTAGGGTTGGTGGGTTTTGATAGCTTGGTGGGCACGGTGTATCCGGCGCTGGGGTGGTGTGCGGCGGCGCTGATTGTGGCGCTATGTGTGCAACCCTTGCGTTTTCAACAAAAATCTGCTATACTTCATAATGAAACGAGAGAGTAGCCCAGGAGGTACACACATGAATGACCGCAAGCGGTTGCCCGTGTCCGATGCGGTGGTGCGCCGGTTGCCGGCCTACTACCGCCACCTGCGCGAGATGGAAGCGGTGGGCGAGCACCGCACATCCTCCCGTGAGCTCAGCGAGCGCATGGGGCTTACCGCATCCCAGATTCGCCAAGACCTCAATTGTTTCGGCGGGTTTGGGCAGCAGGGATACGGGTATCACGTAAACGAGCTCAAAAACCGTATCGGTGAAATACTGGGGCTTACGCAAACGTATCACACGATTATTATCGGTGCGGGCAACATCGGCCGTGCGGTGGCAAATTACCCGTCGTTTCGGCGGGAGGGCTTTGAGATCCGGGCGCTGTTTGACGAATCCCCGGCGCTCATCGGCGTCAACGTGCAGGGGCTGACCGTACAATCCGCGGACAAGCTGGAGGCTTGGATCGCTGACCACCAGGTGGACATCGCCGTGCTGGCGGTGCCGGGTGAAAGCGCCCGGGCTATGTTTGCCAGGCTCATCCGCGGCGGCGTGAATGCCGTGTGGAACTTTACGCCGGTGGATTTGGACGCTTCCCCAGAGGTGGTGGTGCAAAACGTGCACATGTCCGACAGCCTGTATACGCTAACATTTCGTATGAAAGAGAACGAGCTTGGAGGAATGGTGGGTGGATAAAAGACAGACGCGCACGTCCAAGCCAATGGCGAACAGACCGGTTCGCCAGGTTGCCTACGACGACGCGACCCAGGGCGAGCAGATGCCCTTTCAGCAAAGATATGAAAACTATCAGCGCCCGGTACGTGTGGAGATGCCGCGCAGGGAGCCGGACCGCCAGCAGATGTACTACCCCGAGCCTGGCCCCCAAAAAAAGCGCAAGGGCCGGGGAGGGGGGAGCGGCAAACCCTTTCCTGCATGGACGATCCCCGTGATCATGGTTTGTTTGGGCCTGCTTGCCACGGGGGGCTGGTTCATTCAGGAAGAATATACACGCTTCGCCCAAGTTCAGAGCCTGCGAAGCAGGGTGGTGCGCAACGTATTTTATCAAAATACATTTGTGGACGGCGTGGACGTTTCAGGCATGACGATGGAACAGGCGTCCCATGTGCTGGAGGAGCAAACCAACCAGCGCAGCGCCGGGTTCGCCATCACCATCGCCCATGGGGATCAAACTTGGCGTATCGATTCCTCCCAGGTGCTGGTGGGCGCCAAGTACGATGCTGCCCTGCGTTTTGCCTACGCCTATGGGCGCAGCGGCAGCCTGCAGCAGCGCATCGCCAACATGAACGCCGTGGAGACCCACGGCATGTTCCTTACCAGTGAATGGGGCTACGATCGCATCAAGGTGCGGGAGCTTACCGATCAGGTGGCCGATGCCATCACCCAACCGGCGGTGGACGCCCGCCTGACCGCCTTTGACCCCGTGGCCAAAACCTTTGTATCCGAGGCTGAACGGTCGGGCATCGAGGCCGACGGCGACCGGCTCTACGCCGAGGTCATCGCGGCCCTGGACGGGCAGCAGTACGGTGGCACCATCCAAGTGCATACCCAGCAAACCCACCCCAGGCTGCGCCAAGCCGATATCGCCGGTATGTTTGGCCAGATGGCTAGTTTTACCACCAACACCACCAAGGATCAAGACCGCAACACCAACATCGCCCTTTCGGCCCAGGCCATCAACGGCAGGGTGGTGCTGCCGGGGGAGACCCTCTCTTTTAACGACTCCACCGGCCAGCGCACCCCCGCCAAAGGCTATCGGGAAGCCGGTGCCATCGTGGGCGGCCAGTTGGTGGACGCCACCGGCGGCGGGGTTTGCCAAACCTCGTCCACCCTGTTTAACGCGGTGGTGCGTGCGGATTTGGAGATTGTGACCCGCACGAACCACGCTTGGCCTGCGATCTACGTGCCCCGGGGCGAAGACGCCGCCGTGGACTGGCCGCGGCTGGATTTTGTGTTCCGCAACAGCAGTGAATATCCGGTGTTTATTGTAGCTTGGTTTGCGGATCAGAAAGTGACTGTGGAAATATACGGCAAAAAGCTGCCTCCGGGCCAAACCATTAATTTAGAAAGCGTTACCACCAAGGAAACCCGCCCCCCTAGCGACACACTCTATACCCGGATACCGGAGATGGCGTCCGGCACGCAAAAGGTGGCGAGGGAAAGCCGCATTGGCTACCAGGTGGATACATATAAAGTTTATTACATGAACGGCACGGAGACACAGCGTTCCCGGTTGTGGCAAACGACTTATAGGGCCGTACAGAAAGAGATTCATTTTAATTGAGCAGGCATGAAACTTGCGGGAACGGAATCCCTCCACCGCTGCGGCGGTTCCCCTCCCTTTAACAAGGGAGGTTTTGGGAAGTTTTACTGGTGGCCATTCCTTTCCAGCCCCCCTTGTTAAAGGGGGGAGGGCCGCCACGGCGGCGGGGGGATTCTGCACAAAAGTTGCAAACGGAGGGGCGTTTATGCGCAAGGGAGACGCACGCAGAGAGGTTATCGTACAAACCGCGGAGCGCCTGTTTTATGAGCGCGGCTACGAAAGTACCTCGGTGCAGGACATCATCGACGAGCTGGGCTTTTCCAAGGGCGGGTTCTACCACCACTTCGAGAGCAAACTCTCGTTGCTGGAAGCCATCTGCGACGACCGCGCCCGGCAATCCTATGAGCTGGGGGAACGGGCGGTGGCCGAATGCCAGGGCCCGGCCAGCGAGAAGCTGAACGCGCTGTTCCGCAGGGCCACCATCCTGCAAACCGACAGCGGCGACTTTATCAGCCTGCTGCTGCGCGTGGCCTATCGGGAAGATGGCGCTTTGATGCGCGAGAAAATGAAACAGCGGCAGTTGGAGCTCAACGTGCCGCTGATAGACCGGGTGGTGTCGGCTGGCATCGCGTCAGGTGAGTTCTTTTCGCTCTTTCCGGCGCAGATTGGCGAGCTGGTGCTGCGCCTGTGTATGCAGCTCACCGACGAGATCGCCTTTTTATTAACCAAGAGCCGACAAAACGCCGAGGTTCTGGTGCTGATATTCGAAAAGCTTAAGGTATACCGCCACGCTATTGAGAATCTGCTGTATGTGCCCCACGGCAGCATCGTGATCTATCAGCTATCCGAAATGGAGAGAATCTGCCTGGATATGCTCAACCGGAACACGGGTTAGGGCATCAGCATCATCAGCCGTTGATCGGCAATGTGGAGCGTCGCGTCTTCTACTTCGCTCACCTCGCCATCTATCTGCATGCGCATGCCAGGGGAGGAAATACGCACCGAACGGCAGCGTTTGTGCTCCACCCAATCCGTAAGCTTTATGTAGCTGCCGTCAATCAATTTGGGCAGCAGCCGCAATATACGCAGGCGCGACATGGGTTGCACCATGATCACGTCCAACAGGTCGTCGTCCAGCCGCGCCATGGGCGCAACATGCATGCCTCCGCCAAAGTATTGGCCGTTGGCCACCGCTACCAGCAGCAAGGGACCCTGCCGGACTTTACCGTCCAGTTCGATGGTAAAATGGCGGGGCTTGTATGTAAAAAGGGTATAAAACACGCCGTATAGGTAGGGGAGCATGCCTTGGCCCAGGTGCTTCACCCGGTTGCAGGCCACCACCACCTCCACGTCAAACCCCGCGCCACATACGTTCAAAAACACCCGGTCATTGAGTTTGCACATGTTGACGGCCCGCACGGGTGCAGACAGCAGCGTTTCCATGGCCGCTACAGGATCCTTGGGCAGGCCCAGGGAGCGCGCGAAATCGTTGCCGGTGCCGCCTGGGATCACACCCAGGGCCGTATCCGAGCCCGCCAAACCGTTGGCTGCCTCAAATACAGTGCCGTCGCCGCCTATGCAAAACAGGCGGTCGTCCCCCCGGTCGCCGCAGGCCTTGGCCAGTTCCACGGCATGGCCGGGGTATTCGGTGTACACCACAGAAAAATCCTGCCCGCGCTCTTTGAGCCAAGCTTCTACTCGTGCCACCACCTTCAGCGCTTTGCCGTGCCCGGCGATGGTGTTGACGATGATTGTGAACATAATTGACCTCCTAAACCTGTCAATGGGCATAGAATATCACTAAATGTGTGTGGGCGCAAGCAGAAAGCGACAAGAATCGTGTTTTTGAATCTTGCTTAAACGTATTGACACAACGGCATGGGCGCATCATACTGTATGCGAGGAGGTGTGTGGGATGAGCACAACCATTGTGGTTGATGACGCAATCATGCAGAGGGCCATGGAGCTATCCGGGCTTAAGTCAAAAAAAGAAGTAGTTGAGCAGGCCGTGCTGGAATTTGTGCAGCGGAGAGCCCGTAAAGATTTGTTGGATCTTCGCGGAAAAATCCAGTTTTCTGATGGTTATGATTATCTTGCCATGCGGGAGGGACGCCGATGATACTGGTTGATACATCGGTGTTGGTTGGCTTTTTGAACGGCCAGGCCAACGAAAAGGTGCAGCTTTTTGAAGCGGTTCTTTCCCGTGAAATCCCTTTCGGAATATCCGAATATACATACCAAGAGGTTTTGCAAGGCGCACGGGATGAGAAAGAGTTCAAGCAACTGAAGGAATACCTCTCTGCACAGAAAATCTATTTTTTGCCGGAAGGTGTCGCTTCCTATGAAAAAGCTGCCAGGCTGTATTTTGGCTTGCGACGGAAGGGCGTAACCCCACGCAGTACAATCGATATCTTGATCGCCTTGACCGCGATAGACAATCGCTTATTGCTGCTGCACAATGATCGTGATTTTGATACCATGGCAGAAAAAGTTGATGAGCTGCAGATTTTTATGAACATATAATTGCTTGTTATTTATGTTGGTTTGGGAGGTAAACCCATGAGCCGTTTGGGGGACTTAATTTTGCTGGAGCGCACGCGCCAGCGTTTGACGCACAAACAAGTGGCCAAAAAGTGTGGCGTTACAGAGAAGTATCTGCTGGAGGTGGAAAGCGGAAAGCGCATCATCGGCGATGATCAGGCGCGCCGCATATTAAAGTCCATTGGGTTGCGGGAACATAACGAGATCGACTTTACGCTGGATGAGATCGCCGCTGCCGTGGATCTGGAGACCATCCGCATTGCCCAGCCCAAGCCCGTACCCGCTTCTGCGCCTTCTCAACCTGAAGCGCCCGAGGCGCGGCGGGTTGCCACCACCGATACCCCCGGTGAGGCCGTGGGCGGCATTTGGCTGGATGCCTTGTCCGGGGTGCTCAAGGCGGTGCCGGTATACAATGCCGCGTGGGCCCAGGTGGATCGCCGCCTGCTGCCCATTGAAGGCGGGCGCATCCAAGGCGGCGCACCCGAAAAAGTATTGTACTTCCTTGCGCCTGACGACAGCATGCGGGGTTTTCGCATATTGGCCGGTGACCTGGTGTTATTGGTGCCCGCCCAGAGCCCGGTGGACGACGCCATTATGCTGGTGGAGTACCGCCAGCGCCGCGCGTTGCGCAAGGTGCGCAAGCTGGACACAAGCACCGTGCTCCTGCAAGCCTTTGATCGCGAGTACGAAGCGGAACCCTTATCCGTGCATGATGTGACTTTTGCTGGGCGGGCGGTTCGGGTGGAGATTGCGTTATAGTGAACAAATAACAGTGAACAGTGAACAATAGGCTACGGCAGAGCAAATATGCTTCACCGTAGCCTATTGTTCACTGTTCACTGTTATTTGTTCACTTACCAAGAAGCTCTCGCCGCTTCATTCACGCAGGCTTGGTGCAGTGCGTCCACCCGGGCGGTGCCGTGGGTTTTGCTCTTATAGAAGTGAATGCAGAACACGCCTTCAAAGTTGTTGTTTTTTACGTTGCCATGGGTGCTGTGAGGCATGCCGTTCATGGAGGCCGCAAACACGCGGCCCTTGTATTGGATCAGGATGGGGCGGCGATCCCAGCTCCAGCTGCCGCCGAAGCACTTCTTCATGGTAGCGGTGTCTTCTTTTCTATAGGGCTCGGCGTCGATGTGGTTGCCGCCCGACCAACGGCGCGCCTGGAATGTCCTGCCGCTGCGCACGTCTTTGATGGTGAATACGGCATTTTTGGGGATCACATTCTTGCCGTCTTTAAACCAGTCGAGCTTTTCGGTTTTTGCTTTGGCACTGCTGCTGCTCCTGCTGCTGCCCGTCGACGACGTATTTGAACTGGAACCAAACAACGCCTTGATGGTGCCGCTGCCCGCGATGCCGTCTGCCTTGAGGCCTCTGGCCCTTTGGAAAGATCTTACGGCCTTTTCGGTCAGTTCGCCGTAGTTTCCGCTCACCTTGCCGTTGTAATGGCCCGAGATGGTGAGCGCCTGCTGCAATTTGGTGACGTGGCTGCCCTTGTCGCCGGGTTTGCTGGCCTTGGGGGCGGAACCCAATGAGGCGATGGTTTTGCCGGAGTTGCTGGAGCTGCTAGAGCTTTTAGAGGAACTGCCGCTCACCGACACGTATTGTTTTGCTACATACCCCGTAGTTTTGCCAAAACGCACCCTATACCAATCGCCCTTGGTACCCAGTATGGTGAGCGTGGCGCCTTTTTTGACGGTAGATACTTTTTCCGAACTGGAAGATGCACTCTTGCGGATGTTGAGTTCGGTTGCGGTTACCTTGCCGGTGCGCTCGGCCAAGGCCGTGGGGGTTGGCGTCGTGGCCAGGATGCTGAATACAATCAACAGGCAGGCAATCGCCCGTGTGATCCCCGAGAAGGAGCGTTCGGTAGGTATATTCATTTTGGTGTGTACGTTCACGGCGGTCTCGATGACGGTTTCGTTTGGCATCAGGGAGGCCTCCTTATGGTTGTGTTTAGAAATTTTCTGGCAATATGTTGCACATAGCTTTCTCTATTATATTGCGATTATGTTACAATGTCAATGCTTTTTTATGATTTTCCGAGGATTTTTTCTTGCGTTTTCGTAACGATCCGTGACCAAAAGGTGTGTGCGTTGGGCCGCACGTTTTGTGCTTCATGGCGTAGGCTTGCCCGCAGGCGCCGCTCCAATTCATTGCAATCGTTCACGGGCCTTCTCCTCCTTTTCCAGCGCTTCCCGCAGCTTTCTGCGTGCAGCATGCAACCGGGATTTGATGGTGCTCACCGGCAGGCGCATGGCCTGGGCAATGTCTCGCTCCTTCATGTCCATGTAGTACCGCATCAACACGGGGATGCGTAGTTTGTCGCCCAGGGTGTGTATGGTGGTGAGCAGGCGCGCTTCATCTTCGCGGCGGACCACGGTTTCTTCGGGCCCCGGTTCCGCCCGCCTGCCGGTGCTGTTTTCTAAGCGCTCGCTCATATCTTCAGTAGGGATCAAACGTGCGTTGCGCCGCCGGAATGTTTTTGCCTGGTTTACCACGATGCGCCGCAGCCAGGCATCGAACCGGTCGCTCTCGCGCAGGGAGCCGATATGCCGAGTTGAAGAGATGAGCGCCTCCTGCACCGCGTCTTCGGCGGCGGCGTGATCCCGGGTGATGAGGAATGCCAGCCGGATCAGCGGGTCGATGCGCGAAGCAAACAGCTCGCTTTGCGCCTGCATATCACCCCGGCAGGCATCCCTGAGCAGTTGGGCCTGGTTTGTCATGTGCGGAGTATGCCCGGAAAGAAGGAAAATCACGCAAAATAAAGAACCGTAAAGTAAATCACGGTTCTGTTTGGATGGATCGAAGGCTGCTGGGCGCTGTTTTAGCCTGCGCTTACCAAAGTTTCGAGATGTACGATGCGTTGTTCATGGTCTGTTAGTGTGACTTTATGCGTGCTTGTTTCATCCGCAAGAATACGGATTTTATCGCCTTCAATATTTTCGGCGAGGATGCGCATCTCGTGGATGGTGTCCGCTTTGTATTGCTCCATCTGCTTTCCTAACATGTGTACGACATCTACTATTTCCGCTGTCATTTCGTCGAGCCTTTTGTCTACTGCCTCGAATCTTTTGTCTACTGCCTCGAATCTTTTGTCTACTGCCTCGAATCTTTTGTCTATTGCGTCGAATCTAGTTTCTTGCGCAGAAAAACCTTCTTGCATTTCCTGCCTCAACTGTGTGGACTGCGCCTCAAGCAATCCGGCGATTTGCTCTAACAATACATGCTCATCCATGGCCTTCAAACATCTCCTTTTGGCTTTCGTTCATCTGCTGTTGCCTAATGATAGCACATCCGCGTCCGCCGCTCAAGAGAACGAAGTGCTTTTTTGTTTCAAATAAACCGCTCAAATACCTAATCGATACCCCAGGTTGATGATAAAATTGGTTGCCACATTTGTGCGCGAGACACGGATGCGCCGCACAAAGGAACCCAGCGTATAAAAGCGCTTGCGGAAGCGATTGTAGCCGCCCCACAGTTCTTCTGCACTCATGTTTTTTGGCACAAAGGCTACCGCTGTTTTGCTGTTGTACCGGCTCCAGTCATCGGCCAAAAGCCGCTCTTCGGTTTTGAGTTGCTCATATATAGGCGTTTTAGGAAACGGCGTGAGTAAACTTACGGTTGCCCCGTCTATGCCGAGCTTTTCGCAGGCGGCAAGGGTGGCGTCAAAAACATCGGCGGTGTCACTATCGAAGCCAAATACAATCCCCGCTTGCACCATGATTCCGTGGCGGTGGATGCTGCTGATAATGGCTTGGTAGTCCGCAATACGATTCATGTCTTTTCCCGCATCGTTAAGGGATTGTTCGCTAAAGGACTCAAGGCCAATGAATAAGTACAAACACCCCGCCGCCCTTGCAAGGGATAACAACTCCTCATCGGCGCAGTCGCTGAGCGTTGCCTGGGCGGCCCACCGGCGTTTGAGTGGGGCAAGGGCACGGAGCAAAGATTTTGCGTATGCTGCATTGGCAAACAAATTGTCGTCCCAAAAAACAAAGAACTTAGAGGGCATGGCTTGTATTTCACCTACCACATCGCTGATGGGCCGCATTCGGTACGAGGGATGATAGATCTGTTTTAAGTTGCAGTAGCGGCAATGGTAGGGGCACCCACGGGTGGCGATCACCGCACCCTTCATCATGGGGCGGCGTTTGAGCAAATCCCAGCGCGGCAAGGGCAGGTTCTTGAGGCTTGGTGGCGTTTGGGAATGGTATCTTGTTTGCGCCGTGCTATTTTGGAAGTCCGCCAAAAACTGCGGCCAGATGATTTCTCCTTCTCCAACAAGCAGGTGGTCACAGTGCTTTTGAACTTCGTTTGGCAGCAGCGTTGCGTGGGGGCCACCCATCACAACTTTTGCGCCTGCTTGGCGGAACTTGGCGCTCATATCATAACAATGGGGCGCGTTTGGTGTATTGACCGTGATGCACACCAAGTCAAAATGCTTTTTGTAGGGCACCCGGTGGCAGTATTCATCAACCAGGGTGATGTGGTAATGCTGTTCATCCACAAATGCCGCCAGGTAGGGAATCGTAAGCTGAGAGAAATTATTGAACTGGAAGCGGCGAAAGCGCTTGATTTCACGGTTTTCGGGTTGCACCATCAACAATTTAATCATCGCGCCGGTACTCCAATATATCCCCAGGCTGGCAATCCAGCGCTTTGCAGATTTTTTCCAGCGTGGATAGTTTGATGGCCTTTACCTTGCCGTTTTTGAGCAGTGAAACATTGGCCATGGTTAAACCAACACGTTCGGTTAGTTCGGTAACGCTCATTTTGCGTTTGGCAAGCATCACATCTACATTGATTATGATCATATCGTGCCATCCGCCTCCTCTTGCAAAGCCGCTGCCTTGGTGAGATAACGGGACAGCACCCCTGCCAATACCGCCAGCGACACACCGATTACATCAATGAAAAAAGACAAGAGCAGAATGGTCGGCTCGCTCATGCTTAGCAGCACAAAAATGATATTGCCCATAAAGAAAAATATCACATCGCCAAACAGCAGCAAACTGGCGACTTTGACCAGGCGCGCGGTTTTTACGGTAAAAACCTTTTCTTGCCGTATCGCCGTGGATACATGCCAAATCAACACAAGGATGGCAAAACATGGCGCGGCAGCGGCCCAAAGAAATAAGAGCCACGGGATGTCCGCGATAATGGATGGCAAGATAAGCCCACAGGTGGCTAGCCCGCAGACCGCCACAGCGATCACCGCCGCGCGTACCATTGCGCATAACGTTTTGGAAGACATGATCATCAACGCTCCTTCTTCTGTTTTGGGTCATTGTACCAGCAGAAGAGAAGAATGTCAACATAAATTTATCGCAATACAATAAAAATATATCATTATCGAGCATGTGGACATAAATAAAAAAAAGAACCGTAAAAATAATCACAGTTCCGTTGTGTTTGAATGGATCGAAGGCTGCCCGGTGTTGCTTTACCCCGCACTTACCAAGCCTTCAAGATTTGCGATGCGCTCTTCATGATCCGCCAGTACACCCTTGTGCGTGACAGTTTCATCTGCAAGGACATGGATTTTATCGCCTTCTACATTCTCGTTGAGGACGCGTACTTCGTGGATGGTATCAGCTTTGGATTGCTCTATCTGTTTCGTTAGTATGTGTGCGACTTCCATTATGTGGTCTGCCATTTCGTCGAATTTTTTGTCCACTGCATTGAATTTTTCATTCATTCGAGCTTCTTGTGCTGAAAGCGCTTCTTGCATTTCCTGCCGTATTTGCGTGGTCTGCGTCTCAAATAACCCGGCGATTTGCTCTAACAATACATGCTCATCCATTGGCTTCAAGCATCTCCTTTTGGCTTTTGTTCATCTGCTGTTACCCGAATGATAGCACATCTTCGCCCGTTGCTCAAGAGAACGGATCACCTTTTACCGCTTTCAGTCGAAAAGAACATTGTGAAAAAAATCGCGCATGGGATCACAAACTATGCTATAATGATCGAGATGAAATGCCAAGACAAGGAGGATGCTATGACTATGCAATTTTCCAGAGAAGTGGAAGAGATGGTTTGTGTGGCCAAGGGCTGTAACCACGGCTCCGCGCCCATACCCCAGGAGGGCAAATGGGTGCAAGCCCGCGAGATCAAGGACATTTCGGGCCTTACCCACGGTGTGGGCTGGTGTGCGCCCCAGCAGGGCGCCTGCAAGCTGACCCTCAACGTAAAGGACGGCGTAATCCAAGAGGCGCTGATGGAAACCATCGGCTGCTCGGGCATGACCCATTCCGCCGCCATCGCCACCGAGGTACTGCCCGGCAAAACCGTGCTGGAAGCCCTGAATACCGACCTGGTGTGCGACGCCATCAACACGGCCATGCGCGAACTGTTTTTGCAGATTGCTTACGGCCGTACCCAAAGCGCTTTTTCCGAAGACGGCCTGCCCGTGGGCGCCGGCCTGGAGGATTTGGGCAAGGGCCTGCGTTCCCAGGTGGGTACCACGTACGGCACGCTCGCCAAGGGCGCCCGTTATTTGGAGATGGCTGAGGGTTACGTGCTCAAGCTGGGCCTAGATGAAAACAAAGAGATCATCGGCTACCAGTTTGTGCACCTGGGCAAGATGATGGAAGCCATCGGCAAGGGCGTTGATCCCAAGGAGGCCTACGAAAAGAACGTGGGAACCTACGGGCGCTTCGCCGAAGCCGCGTCCACCATCGATCCGAGGCATCAGTAAGGAGGAGGGACGAAGATGGCAGTGAATAAGGCAACCAATAAAGCAATGTTTGAGGGTTACGATAGAAGAATCGCTAAAATCGAAAAAGTGCTGGCCGAGTACGGCTTTAAATCCCTGGAAGATGTTAAAGAATTCCTGCTGCAAAAGGGCATTGATGTAGATGCCGTTGTGCGCGGTATACAGCCCATCGCCTTTGAGAACGCGGTGTGGGCCTACATTCTGGGTGCCGGCATCGCGGTAAAGAAGGGCATCACCAACGCCGCCGATGCTGCCGAAACCATCGGTTTGGGCCTGCAGGCTTTTTGCATCCCCGGCTCGGTGGCCGATCAGCGCGAGGTGGGCTTGGGCCACGGCAATCTGGGCGCCATGCTGCTGCGCGAGGAAACCAAGTGCTTTTGTTTCCTGGCCGGCCATGAGTCCTTTGCCGCCGCCGAGGGCGCCATTGGCATCGCCCGCACCGCCAACAAGGTGCGGAAAGAGCCGCTGCGCGTGATGCTCAACGGCCTGGGCAAGGATGCTGCTTACATCATCTCGCGCATCAATGGTTTTACCTACGTGCAAACCCAGTACGATTACGCTACGGGGGCGCTCAACATCGTACGCGAAAAGGCCTTCTCCACAGGCGAAAAGGCCAAGGTGCGCGTGTATGGCGCCGACGATGTGAGCGAGGGCGTGGCCATCATGCGCCAAGAGAACGTGGATGTATCCATCACCGGCAACTCCACCAACCCCACCCGCTTTCAGCATCCGGTGGCGGGTACCTACAAAAAATGGGCCGTGGAGCACGGCAAGGCGTATTTTTCGGTGGCTTCGGGCGGCGGCACCGGCCGCACCCTGCATCCGGACAACATGGCCGCCGGACCCGCCTCTTACGGCATGACTGATACCATGGGCCGCATGCACTCCGACGCGCAGTTTGCCGGCAGTTCCTCGGTACCCGCCCATGTGGAGATGATGGGTTTGATCGGTATGGGCAACAACCCCATGGTGGGGGCAACTGTGGCTTGTGCTGTGGCGATTGAGGAAGCGGCCAGGGGCGCGTAGATATAGGTTTATGCAAAAGGGCTCCCAGCGGGTTTTTGCTGGGAGCTTTTTTGCATGAACCGGCTATCGCCCGATATAAGCCAAAATCAGCTTCATCGCATTTTCCACACCCTGGACGTGGCTGCGCTCGTAGCCGTGGGAGGCGTAAACGCCCGGCCCGATGAGCGCGCACCGCAGGTCGTGGCCGGCCTCCCGGGCGGAGGCTGCGTCGGAGCCGTAGGAGGGGTAGATGTCTACGGCGTATTGCAGTTTGTTGGCCTTGGCTAATTCGATGAGTTCAGTGGTTAGGTGATAATCGTAGGGGCCGGTGGAATCCATGGCGCAAATCGATACCATGGTTTCTGCGCAAGTTAGGCCATCGCCTACGCAGCCCATGTCCACCACCAGCATATCCTCGGCATCGGCGGGCACACCCTGGGACGCGCCGTGGCCCACCTCCTCGTACACCGAGAAATGCAGCGTAACCTTCCGGGCCAAGCCCATGCCGCCGCATACTGCCTCCGCGATGGCCAGCAGGATGGCGGCACTTAGCTTGTCATCCAAAAAGCGGCTGCGGATAAACCCAGAGGGTGTGATCACCAGCCGAGGATCCAGCGATACCACATCGCCCACACAGATCCCCAGTGCGGCCACGGCCTCCTTGCCGTCCGCCAGTTCATCCAGCAGTATCTCCATGGTGTCCTGGTTGCGGGCCGATGTATCCAACTCCTCGTTGACGTGTTTGGAGGCGTTTTGCAGCTGCACCACGCCGGTGTAGGTACGGGCATCGCGAGTGTGCACGGCGACCTGCTCGGTTTCCAATGCCTGGTAAGAGGGGCTGCCCAGCCTGGTGAAGCGCAGCCTGCCGGTTTCGGTGATCTCGCGTACCATCAGGCCCAGGGTATCCACGTGGGCGGACAACACCGTGTGCCGGGCGCCTTTATCCATCAGCGTGCAGCTCACAGTGCCCTTGCGGGAGCGGATGGGGGAAAAGCCGTATCCGGCCAAGGTGTCCATCAGGTGGCGCGACAGCCCATCGGTATATCCGGTGGGGCTGGGGATGGCCACCAATTGGCGCAGATGATCCAGCACCCGGTTGACATCTATCGTATGCATTTTAGATTCTCCGTTCTCAGTTCCTTTTCGATCCGTTGCCGGTAGGCTGCCTGCAGCGCTTCGGTGATTGGGCCGCGCTTGCCGTCACGGATCACCCGGCCCTCCACCCGGACTACCGGCGTGGGGCGGCGCGATACCGAAGATGAAAACGCTTCATCGGCGGCATACAGCTCATCGATGGTGAATGGGCGCTCCTCCACCGGAAAACCCAAGGCGGCCGCATCCTCCAGCAGATGGGCGCGAGTGACGCCCGCCAGTATGGCTTGGGTGACCGGGTGGGTTATGATGCGCCCATCCCGCACGATGTACATGTTGGCGCTGGCGCATTCTGTAACCGTATCGCCGCGATAAAAGATGGCTTGGGTGCATCCTTTTTCCACGGCGTGCTGCATGGCCAGCACATTGGGCAGCAGGTTGAGGCACTTGATATCGCACCGGCCCCAGCGGATATCCTCAAAGAGCACGGCATCGTCGCCTTGCTCATAAGCACGGCTGTCGTAGGGGTGGGGCCGTACGGTGAGCGTAAATACGCCGGGGGTTTCTTGGGGTGGGAATTGATGCACCCGTGGGGCCACCCCGCGGGATACCTGCATGTACACCAGCAGCGAATCGCCCTCCACCCGGCTTAGCGCCTCGTGTACGATGGATTCGATCTGCTGCCGGTTGTAGGGGCAGGTAAGGCGCAGCGCGGCGCAACTGCGATCCCAGCGGTCCAGGTGCTCCCGCAGCGCAAAGGGTTTGTGGTCAAAGGCCAGCAGCGCCTCGTACACGCCGTCTCCAAACTGATAGGCGCGATCCTCCAGCGATACCCTTGCCTCGGCAATGGGCAGATAGGCTCCTCCCACGTATGCGATATCCTGCATGGGCGTTCCTCCTCGTCGTTGGTCTTTGGGGAAGACGGGCTTTGCTGTATTATAGCACGTTTTATAGATTTTTTTGCTAGATTTTTTGCGTAAAAGGGCTTGTTTTTTGAGCCAACTTCCTGTATGATAGGTGCGTTGTCTTGTTGCGCTGATGTAGCTCAGGAGGTAGAGCACTTCCTTGGTAAGGAAGAGGTCCCGGGTTCGAGTCCCGGCATCAGCTTATGTGCGCCCATAGCTCAGCCGGATAGAGTGTTTGACTACGAATCAAAAGGTCGCAGGTTCGAATCCTGCTGGGCGCGTAGAAGATAGAACCCTTGAGAATGCTAGGTTCTCAAGGGTTTTTTATTTATATTTTCAATCATATTTCCGGCTCTTGAAAAGTTAGTCAGGCAACTTTTCGGCAACTTTTTCTTTAGAGAACACCTTTTTTAGCTGCTGCGCTGCATCTTTTATGTGCATATTATTCAAGTGCGTGTATATTTTTGCAGTGGTTGCGTAATCGGAGTGACCGAGCAGACGCATGGCTACCAACGGATCAACGCCTGCGTTATACAAAGCCGTCGCGTAGTTGTGACGGAAATAATGGGGCGTTATCTCCGCTTTCCAATCAAAACGAACATCGGGGCGCCGCTTCTTTTGTGCCTTTGGGTCTTCTTCGCGTTCAACACGGACAGCCATGCCTGCGTCAATCATCAGCTCCATCCAGCGCCGTTGAAACGTTGTATAGGATAGGGGAGAGTTCCCGGCAGCGCCAAACAGGAACAGGTGCGGGAGTGACCTTTTGCTTCGCAAGAGATTGAAAAGCTGCTCCGGTATTGGGATGTGCCGATCTGCTGCCGCCGATTTCAGATTATCAACAACTCCCCTGCTACCGTGGGTGTAGTCAATGTCCCTTTGGATTTGAACCGTTTCGTTCTGCCAATCAAAATCACCCCATTGCAGACCAAGAGCCTCCCCACGCCTGACACCGAGGTAATATAAAACGGCAAACAGCATGCCATGCTTATGATGAAAGATGGATTGCTCGATTTGAGCACATTCCTCGGCGGTGAAAGCTCTGCGTTCTTCCACTATGGCTGGCTTTGGGCGCATGAGCGCTAGGCTTGGATCGCGCTGAAGGATTCCCTCAGCGCACGCTGAGTTAAACACGTTACGCAAAATGGTCATCACCATGGTAATGGTGGTTTTGCTTTTGCCTGCATAACCGTTTAACCACTCCTGCAACTCAAAAGGTTGGATGGCACGCAGCATGCGGTTACCAAACGCGGGCAAGACATGATTATTCAGGAAATTGCGATAACCGACGCGCGACGGCTCGGATAGATGAGGTTCTTTCTTTGCGCGATACCATGCGACGGCATACTCCGCAAATAACTTATCTTGGACATTAACGGCTCCATCGATAAAGTGCGCTCTCGCCGTCTGCTTTGCTTCCTCAAGCTCCCGCCTGGTGCGGCCAGACACATATTTCACAATCGGCTTTCCATCCGCCGTAGCGCCAATGGTTATCTTCGCGCGGTAGCGACCGTCAGATTGCTTTTTTGGCATAGTATGCTCCTTTCGCCTAATTGTGAATTTTGCACAAATCCGCTCGTTGCAAAGCCAGGGAAAACGGTGAATCGGTTTGTGCGTTTCTAGCAGAAGTATGTATGATGAGCCTTACGAATAATAGAAATAAAGCATAAATGTTGCACAAAATACTCGGCAAAAACAGACAAATTATGAGGCTTTTTTTCTTTCCGGGAAAGGTTTGCATGTTTGGTGCGTATGGTGTAGAATTTATTAACTGGTATAGGGAAAAAAATAAGTTTTGTTAAAAGCGAACAAAGTTCTCAAAACACATGTTCTGTGGATGAAGGGGTGAACCGCCAAGGCGCAAGATTTTGAAAATAGTGGTATCTGTAATTTCTTGTAATGATTATTTCTGCTTACAAACACATGTTCCCGTGTTACGATGAGTGCGAATGAGCGTTTGAAATGCGAGGAGGCTTTGCTGTGAACGAGTGGTATGTGGAGAAGATTATCGAATTATTGCAAAAAATCAAATCGCCGGAGGCCTTACGGCATATCTTTAATTATGCCAAGCGCGCTTTTGAAACAGAACAAAAAGAGTAGAGCTGCTAGCCTTCGATTTTCGATAGAATATCGATGAATTTTTCGAGAAGTGACAATTCTTTGTCATCAAGAGAAGCAATTAGTCTGAGGAACTTCTTTGGCAGTTCCCGTTCACCATTTACTATATCATAGGCGATGCCGTCAAGGTCATCGTCTTTTTCTATGTCTTTTGGGCCTTCTCCGGTTTCAAGCCACTCGCGATGAATTCCGAACTCTTTGCAGATGGCAACACGGATTGCTTCGATTGGCGTGCGCATATCACTTTCGTAGTTTGTTACTGTGTTTGCTGCAACGCCTATCTTCTTGGCAAATTCATATTGCTTTAGCTGTGCGCCTTTTCTGACAATCTTTATTCGTTCGCCTAGTGTCATACGGTCACCCCCTTATTGTGAACAATAACATCAAATATTCTCAATGTCAATATTTTTTCAAAGCAGGTATTGACAAACCTTTCGTTGAAGACTATAATCCTTTCATTGAAAGGTTTTGAGAGGGCGGTGAGAACATGACAAGAGAAAAGCGCCTGCTTCGTAAGTTCGAAAAGCTCCCAACCCCGATTAAGCACGCGGTGTTTGCGCTTGTAGAAATGCTGATTGCTCAAAAGGAAGTTCTGGCGAAGAAGCAAGAGAGCGCGTAGGGGATCGGCGTATCTTCGAATGACCTGTTCCAAGAAGAGACCGCATGAAAGGAGGTGCAAAAAATGGAAGCAGGCAGGAGCGGTCAACAAAGCGCTCCAATGGTGGTTGGATGCGTGACCTTCGCGCCGTATGTGCTGCCAGATCATCGCGTGCCAGTCAAGCATCGCCGAAACCGATCTTTGGACGAGGCGCATCAGGAGCAACCTTCGGTTGTGGAGCCAAAAGAAAGCTCAACTGAGAAACGTGCTGAATGAGGGTGACATCCCGACCATTCTCAATCCCGCCAATAAATAACAGGTTTGGCCCGAGGGCTGCTACGCGTCGAACGTTGAGCTCGTGAACAACGCCGAAAGACGCAAGAACAATCCCGATTTCTTCCTCATCGCGCAGGCGTTTTTCAAACTCCATGAATACAACCTGAAGGCGCTTGCACACCTCCGGGGCAGTTGAAGCGATGGCGATTTCTCCTGGAAGACGTTTTCTGCGTTCCGTCTCGGCATGGCCATCCATAGCATCGTTAATTGCGGCCATTTGTTTATCCAGATTAAGCATAATTTTAACCCCTCATTTTTAGATATAAATGTCAAGAAATGGCGAAAAAAGCCAGCCCGGAAGAAGCCGAAAAAGGACTGATGGAATGAAAAAACCGTTGATCGTTAACCTCCAATCCGGCGAAACGCTCGCCATTTCAGCAGAGAAAGTAGAAGCACTGGCCGAGCAAATGGGTATCAGCTATCAATATGCGCGTGGGTACTTTCGCAGGTTGATGGAGGCAAGCAAGCAGAAGGATTCCGGCAACGAAAAGAGCGCGTAGGGAGGCGAGACGCATTGATCTACTCTACGATTGTCAAAGGAGATTTCGCAGGCGTCGCAATTGTTTTCCCGCCTGAATGGGGCCCGGAACGCGTGGCATCAGTGCTGAGCGCCCTCTCTGCGCAGGTGATCGTATCGAAGCCTTACATTGTTACGAAACAAGAGGAAATCACCAAAGCGATCTCTGATTCTGATGCGTTGGCTAAGGAAAAAGGTTTTGAACACATCGTGCATTTCAAAAATCATTTATCGTAAGGGCCGTACTCGACGTAAGTTTTATCTTTTGGTGGAAATACGTTCGCTTGCGGGTGGCTGCGAAGAAACATACAAGGAACACCGAAGGCAAAGTTGCCGTCGCACCGTTTCTCCGCTTTATAGTTTCTGGATGCACCTGAGCACACCGAACCCCGAAAAGCGTACTCCCCCAGTATTTCGGTCTCAACGTATTGGTGGCGGATAACTACATGTTTGTTGCCCTTTAGACGTTCGCACTCAAACGAATTAATTTCTTCGTATATACGTTTCACAAAATACGCCCCCTTCAATAAAAACCTATCATAAGAAGCGACAAAAGACAACGAGAACGCACGATCCCGACCGAAAAGGAGGCCCACCCTCATGGGAAAACCCGTATACCCGATGCCTACGCGCCTGGAGTACCTGATTGGTGTGTACGGCGAATGCTGCCGTCAAAGCGTGGCCGCGAAAATCTTGGGCATGAGCCCAGCCACCATTTCGACCATGACGAAGGATGGTCGCCTGAAGGCTGTGTGTGAAGGCAAAAGGGTGGATATGCATTCCATCGCAACATACATGGATGCGCCGGCGCAGGCGGACTTTAAGGCGCGGATCACAAAACGCAACGGTGGGAAGACGCCAAAGTTTTATGTGTCGTAGGGAGGTAGAAAGGCCCATGAGATACGTTATTGCATTAATCCTATCTGCTGCGATTGGTGTTATTGTTGTCATTGCCTATCTGCATGCGGAGTTTCTGCGGCTCGTAGGCCCGGCATGGTATCAATGACCCAGGCGCAGGTAGCGCGGCGGGCCCGCTCATGCCCGCCATGGTGGTTCAAGTCCACCGCCTGGGCAGGCGACCTGGGGCGCGCGGTGGGCCAGTGCTGCGCGCCCCGACCTGAAGCAAAGGAGAGGCCATGCAACAAAGAAGGGTGAAGAGATGAATCACATTGAATCCGCAATCGCACGGGTGCGTCTCGCCTACGATGCGCTCCAGCAGCGCGAACCGGGGGAAAAGCTGTATGTCGCCTACAGTGGCGGAAAGGACAGCGAATGCATTGCACAGATTTGCTTGGATGGCTTAGGCTGTGACGCCGTGGAGATAAGATACCACGTGACCGGGATCGACCCGCCAGAATTGGTTCGTCATATAAAGAGTAGATTTGAGGCATGGAAAGCGCAAGGCATAGAGTGTCGCTTCAGCGATCCAAAAACAACAATGCATGAACTGATCATAAAACACGGACCACCAACCAGAAGGAAACGCTTTTGCTGCGAGGCGCTCAAAGAAGGGAATGGCCATGGAAGAGTATGCATAACGGGCGTGCGATGGGCAGAAAGCCAAAGAAGAAAGGACAATCACGGTGTGGCAACGGTAATGTCCAAAACAAAGAAGCATCGAGAAATCCTGAATGACGATAATGATATAAGCAGAAGAATTGTTGAGAATTGCACAACAAAATCAAGAATTACGGTCAATCCAATTGTTGACTGGACGGACAGGAATGTGTGGAGCTTCATACGCGACAAAGGGATCGCCTACTGCTCACTGTACGACGAAGGATTTTCTCGTATCGGATGCATTGGATGCCCTATGGCCGACAAGCAGAGATACAAGCAATTCGCACGCTGGCCACACATGAAACGGTACTACCTACGGTCATTTGCTGAAATGTTAGCCCGAGACCCAGATAGATACGCTGCGAGGTATGGATGGACAGACGCTGATGACGTTTGGCACTGGTGGATGGAGGACGGGCACTGCCGGGGGCAGGTGGATATGTGGGAGGAGGATGAGGCATGAGAATTGCCTGCGTGTTCCCACGACGCACCAACGCAACACCAGATGATGAGCTTGCCTTCATCGCCTGCCCACCGCCGCTATTAGCCATGCCGGAGATTGACGAGGTGCATGTGAGCGTCACGTTTACATGGGATATACCTGTCGCCGAGCGGCTGGCCGAAGAATGGAACGCGGTTGACGTTCCGGTGCGGATGGGCGGCCCAGCGTTCGGTGAGCCGAGTGGCGAGTTCGAGCCAGGGATGTATCTCAAGAAGGGATACACTGTCACCTCGCGTGGGTGCCCGAATCACTGTTGGTTCTGTGCGGTTTCGAAGCGCGAAGGTGGGTTACGCGAACTGCCGATCCGAGACGGGCACAACGTGTTGGATGACAACCTACTGGCTTGCAGTGATGCGCACGTTGAAGCGGTTTTCCAGATGCTTCGACGGCAACCCGAACGCCCACTGCTGACCGGCGGCCTGGAAGCGCGGCTGCTCAAGCCGTGGCATGCGCGAAGGCTGCGTGAAATTAAGGCCAAACGAATGTATTTTGCCTATGACATACGGGACGATTACGAGCCGCTGGTGGCGGCGGGCAGGATAATGCGCGAGGAAGGGCACACCTTCGAATCGCATTCCATGTGCTGCTACGTGTTGATGGGCTATGCCGGGGACACCGTGGAGCAGGCCGAGAAGCGATTGGCCGATACGGTGCGGGCAGGATTTGCTCCGTTTCCGATGTTGTACCGAGAAAATGCTGCTCCAACCCCGCATGCGATGCGTGTATGGAAACAGTTGCAGCGCTCGTGGATACGGCCAGAGATACGAGCTGTGAAGATGGCTGAGACAATACACGATCAAAGGAACAGTGCATTTTTGATGAGAGGAGGTAATCCGATGCGCATAGCCAGAGGCGGGATGCAAAGCGCTGCCGCCCATCCGTCCATATATTGTCCAAAGTGCGGGAAGCCAGCAGCGCGGAAGACTGACCGCGGCTATGAGGTAGAATACCTGCATTTCACGCGCAAAGGCTTTGTGCTACATATCGTCAAAACGGAGGTGCGTAATGATTGCAGTATCGACCTACAGCGGAGAGTGTGACGGCCTGGGCTATGCGGCGGAGCTGGTAGGCATCGAGGTAGCCGCGTACTGCGAGGCTGCCCCGAAACGCCGGGCAAAACTCGCCGAAAAACATCCGGGGAAGCCCATATTCCAAAATGACGAGGAGCTTACATATGCAGCGTTACGAGACCTCGGAATACATCCAGACCTACTCTTCGGCGGGCCGCCCTGCCAGCCGTTTTCCTGTGCGGGCGCTCAACGGGGAATCGCTGATCCTCGCCATAGATGGCCTGAAATGCTTCGCCTCATACGAGAGTGCCGGCCCCGTTGGGTTGTTGTTGAAAACGTTGGTGGCTTCGTCCATCTGGCGCTCGACCTTGTACTCGCTGACTTGGAGGCGCAAGGTTACGAAGCAGAGCCGGTTGTACTGCCAGCTCTTGCCGTCGGTGCGCCCCATCGTAGGGACAGGTGTTTCGTTGTGGGGTACGCCCACGGCGGCGAATTGTGGGAGCACTGCGCGGACGGGCGGGAGGCCGCCGGAGAAATCGACCAAGCTTCAGGCGCAAGTGGCCTGGCCCACCCCATCCGTGAACGGGAATCACAACCGGGCGGGGTGCTCATCCAAGGGGGGCGACGGGCTATCGACAGCAGCAAAGGCCTGGACGACGCCCATAGCTGCGGATGCGATAGGCACCACGGCGGGCACAAAACATGCCCGGAGCCTGCGAGCGGATACACGAAATCCTGGCGGCGGGCAGTTGAATCCCGACTGGGTAGAGTGCTTGATGGGGTTTCCGATAGGCTGGACGAAGTAGCCTGGCCAGCGTGGCGCGGCCAAGAGCAGCGCCCATGGGAGCCGCCGCGCACGGTACGCGGGCTACCGGAGCGGCCCAGGCGCATCGAATCCCTTGGCTTGGCCGTGGTGCCGTGGCAGGCGTATCCCATATTCGCCCTGATAAAAGAAATGGACGATATTTTGAAAGAGAAAGGAGCCACGCTACATGGAACCCATCAAAATCAACCAACTTGAGGTTGAAAATCTCAAGCGAATCCGCGCCGTGAAGATCGAGCCAACCGCGAACGGCCTCACCGTTTTGGGCGGGAGGAACAACCAGGGCAAGACCTCTGTGCTGGACGCGATTGCCTGGGCGTTGGGCGGGGATCGATACCGCCCATCTCAGCCGGTGCGCGAGGGATCGGTGATCCCACCAACGCTTCATATCAAACTGTCCAACGGGCTGGTGGTGGAGCGCAAAGGCAAGAACAGTGATCTGAAAGTGACGGATCCCAGCGGACAAAAGGACGGCCAGCGGCTTCTGAATGAGTTTGTGGAGCAGCTGGCGCTGGACTTACCCAAGTTCATGCAGGCTTCCAGCAAAGAGAAGGCCGCCACCCTGCTGCGCATCATCGGCGTGGAGCAACAGCTTGCCGCGCTGGAGCGGGAGGAAACCGAGACGTACAACCGCCGCCGGGCCATCGGGCAGATCGCTGATCAGAAAAAGAAATTTGCCCAGGAGCAGCTCTATTATCCAGACGCGCCCAAGGAGCCGGTGTCCGCCTCCGAACTGATCCGTCAGCAGCAGGACGTCTTGGCGCGCAACGGCGAGAACCAGCGCAAGCGGCAACACCGGGATGCACTGGCGCAGCGGGTGGAAGCGCTCCACGCCGAGATGGCACGCCTGCAAGAGGAGTTGGCACAGGCAAGCGCGGATTTGCATGTCGCCGAAAAATCCGCCCAGGACTTGCGGGACGAATCCACAGCGGAGCTAGAGCAGAACATTGCCGACATCGAAACCATTAACCGACGCGTGCGTGCCAATCTGGACAAGGGCAAGGCCGAGGAGGATGCGCTGGAGCATGAAAACCAGTACAACACCCTGAGCGCCGAGTTGGAGTGTGTCCGCCGCGCCAAGGTGGATCTGCTACAAAATACGGCCCTGCCGATGCCGGGCTTGTCTGTGGAGGAGGGAGAGCTTACCTACAACGGGCACCGCTGGGACAACATGAGCGGCTCCGCCCAGCTCCAGGTGGCGACTGCCATCGTGCGTCGACTGAACCCCAAGTGCGGCTTTGTACTGCTGGACAAGCTGGAGCAGATGGATTTGGATACCCTGCGGGAGTTCGGACAATGGCTTGAAGGCGAGGGGCTTCAGGTGATCGCCACACGGGTGAGCACCGGGGACGAGTGTTCGATCATCATTGAGGATGGTTACGCAGTTGAGAGTGGAGAGTTGATGGCGGAGGGTGAAGGGAGCGGCGGGAGCAGCAAAGATTGGAAAGAAGGGGTGTTTTGATGGCGGGTTTTGAGATCACGCGGGGCAAGGTACAGCGCGCGCAAAAGGTGGTCGTCTACGGGCCGGAGGGTATCGGCAAGTCTACGCTGGCGGCAGCGTTCCCGCGCCCCGTGTTCATCGACACGGAAGGCGGCACCTCGCATATGGACGTGGAGCGGTTGCCCCGGCCCAGCAGTTGGGCAATGCTGATTGAGTTGGTAAAACATGTGCGAGATAACCCCGCACTGTGTGAAACGCTGGTGATCGATACGGCGGACTGGGCCGAGCAGCTTTGCATGACTGAGCTGTGTGCCCGGAACAACAAAACCGGCATTGAGGATTTCGGATACGGCAAGGGTTACATTTATCTTGTGGAAGATTTTGGCCGACTGCTGAATCTATTGGACGAGGTGGTGGCACGGGGCATTCATGTGGTGTTTACCGCTCACGCTGCTATGCGGAAGATTGAGCAGCCGGAAGAGGCGGGGGCATATGACCGATGGGAGATGAAACTGCAAAAGAAGACTGCTCCCTTGCTCAAGGAGTGGGCGGACATGGTGCTCCTAGCCGGTTATAAAATCCTCGTGGTAAACGTGGACGGCCAAGGCGCACAGAAGGGCAAGAACAAGGCACAAGGCGGCGCGCGGGTGCTTCGTGCCACGCATCACCCATGCTGGGACGCAAAGAACCGGCACGGGCTGCCGGATGAGATGCCGTTGGATTATGCTTCGATTGCGCATTGTTTTCCCGTCCTGACGCTGCCTGTTCAGGTGCAGGACGGCGGGCGCACACTGTGCGCCCCTACAACGAGTGCGGATGCGCAGATTGCCCCTGTAGGGGCGATCATTGATCGCCCGTCGTATACCGAACCGCCTACGCCATCAGCTATTCAGGAACAACCGCCGGACGACATCCCACCCGCGCTCCGTGAATTGATGCAGGCAAACAACGTGTCCGTGGAAGATATTCAGTTCGTCGTTTCCGAAAAGGGATATTATCCGCGCGACACGCCCATCAGCAACTACGACCCGGCATTTGTATCCGGTGTATTGATTGGCGCATGGAGCCAGGTACTTGCAATGATCACGAAAACGCCATTTTAACAACATATAGGAGGGCAACGATATGACAGGCCAGGATCAAGGCTACGAACTTCCATGGGATGGGCCCATTGAACACGATAGCGAGTTTACGCTTTTGCCGGACGGCGAATATGACTTTGAGGTAATCAACTTCGAGCGCGCCCGGCACACGCCGGGCCCCGAGGGCAAGTTGCCACCCTGTAATAAAGCGGTGCTGCAAATTCGGATTACATCCCCGGATGGCCGGAGGGCACAGCTGACACACAACTTTTTCTTGCATTCGTCTACCGAGGGCATCCTTTGCGCCTTCTTTGCTTCCATCGGCCAGCGGAAGCATGGGGAGCGCCTGGTGATGAACTGGGGGAAGGTGCCTGGCGCCCGCGGTCGCTGCAAGCTGGGCACACGTAGTTGGATGAGCCAGCGAACCGGCGAGGAAATGAAGAGCAACGAGATCAAGCGCTTTTTGTATCCCGAGGATACGGCCCAATCTGCGTCGGCAGCCACAGCCGCATTTGAGCCTGGGAGGTTTTAGCCTATGATGGCGCTGCGTCCTTATCAATTAGAAGCAAAGACCGCCATCGTGGGCGAATGGGAAAAAGGAAACAAGCGGACGCTGCTTGTATTGCCCACCGGCACGGGAAAGACCATCGTTTTTTCCAAGCTGATCGAGGACTGCGTGCGTGACGGTGAGCGGGTGCTGGTGCTCGCTCACCGCGGCGAGCTGTTAGAGCAAGCTGCCGATAAACTGCATCAATCCACCGGGCTACAATGCGCCGTAGAGAAGGCAGAGGAGAGCAGCCTGGGTTCCTGGTTCCGGGTGGTGGTCGGCTCCGTGCAAAGCTTGATGCGGCAAAAGCGGCTGACCCGGTTTCCGATGGATTATTTTAATTCCATCATTGTGGACGAGGCGCACCACGTACTTTCAGATAGCTACCAGCGCGTGCTTTCCCACTTCGAGGGGGCCAAGGTGCTGGGGGTGACTGCCACGCCGGATCGCGGCGACATGCGCAACCTTGGAACGTATTTTCAAAGCCTGGCGTATGAGTATACGCTGCCAAAGGCTATCAAGGAAGGATTCCTGTGCCCCATCAAGGCGCAAACCATCCCCCTGAAGCTTGACCTGGGCGCTGTGCCGCTTGCCCAGGGCGACTTTCAGGTGGCGGCGCTGGGGAACGCGTTGGATCCATATTTAGATAGGATCGCGGACGAGATGCTGGCGGCGGGATGTATGGATCGTCGCACCGTTGTATTTCTGCCGCTGATCAGCACCGCAAAAAAGTTTGCCGAAAAACTTCGGGATCGCTGTTTCGCTTGTGCCGAAGTTAACGGGGAAAGCAAAGACCGTTCGGAAGTCCTGCGCCGTTTCGCTTCAGGCGATCTGAACGTGATTTGCAATGCGATGCTGCTGACCGAGGGGTGGGACTGCCCGGCTGTGGACTGCATTGTGGTGTTGCGGCCAACAAAGATTCGGAGCCTGTATTGTCAGATGGTGGGCCGCGGGACGAGGCTGGCCCCTGAAAAGGATCATCTGCTTCTGCTTGATTTCCTTTGGCATACCGAGCGGCATGAGCTGTGTCGCCCGGCGCATCTGATTTGCGAATCCGAAGAAGTGGCCCAACGCATGACCGAGGATTTGGAGGCGGCCGGTTGTCCGGTCGGCCTAGAGGAGGCTCAAGAAAAGGCTGCCTCCGAAGTGGTGGCCCAGCGCGAGGAGGCGCTGGCCAAGCAGCTGCGGGAGATGCGCAGCCGCAAGCGCAAGCTGGTTGACCCGCTGCAATTTGAGATGAGCATCCAGGCCGAAGACCTGGCCGGGTATGTACCCGCCTTCGGGTGGGAGATGGGCCCGCCGAGCGACAGCCAGCGCGCTACATTGGAGAAGTTAGGCATTTTGCCCGACGAGATCGAAAATGCTGGCAAGGCCTCAAAGTTGCTGGACAAGTTAGCCTTGCGAAAAAAGGAAGGCCTAACCACGCCGAAGCAAATCCGCTTCCTGGAGAGCAAGGGCTTCCAGCATGTCGGCACCTGGCCTTTTGACGCGGCCAAATCACTGATCGACCGCATTGCCGGTAACGGTTGGTTTGTTCCCCGTGACATCAACCCGGCCACCCACTTCCCATCGGCGAACATACCGGAGGTGATCGGATGGTGACCGATCACAAAGACCTGTTGGACATCCTTGGACACGTTGACCCGCGTGTGCTGAGCTACCAGGAATGGGTGAACGTGGGTATGGCGCTGAAGCAATCCGGCTTCACCGCTGCTGACTGGGATGCCTGGAGCGCGGGCGACCCGGCCCGATACCGACCTGGCGAGTGCTTCCGAAAGTGGGAGAGTTTCCGGGGCGCTGCCAATCCCGTGAACAGCGGAACCATCGTACAGCTTGCCCGGGAACAGGGCTACAATCCACCCCGGGATCCCGGGCGCGAATTGGACTGGGATGATACCATCGGCGAAAACCACGACGATTTGGTGATCATCGATAAAGCATGGATAGAGGATCGTGAGGTTTCGGAGCCTGCCGAGTGGAATCCGGTAGCGCACATCGTGAAATACCTGGAGACACTTTTCGAGGCTGCCGAAAATGTGGGATATGTGACGGAATCATGGGAGAAAGATGGCAGGCATCTGCCCAAAAAGGGCAATTGGGATCGTACCGCGGGCGAGCTTATCCATCAACTCAATCAGTGTGGCGGTGACCTGGGCGCCGTATTTGGCGATTGCAACCCGGAAGCCGGCGCGTGGATTCGATTCAATCCACTGAATGGCTTGGGCGTCAAAAACGACAACGTAACAGAGTACCGTTACGCGCTGGTGGAATCCGACGACATGCCCATCGAGCGGCAGAACGCCATCATCCGCGAGCTGGAGCTGCCGGTGGCCTGCTTGGTACACAGCGGCGGCAAGAGCCTGCACGCCATTGTGCGCATTGACGCGGGCAATTACGACGAGTACCGCAAGCGGGTGGATTACCTGTATGACGTATGCCGCAAGAACGGCATGACCATCGATACCCAAAATAAGAACCCCTCCCGGCTGTCCCGCCTTCCCGGCGTGACCCGCAACGGCCACAAACAATATCTGCTTGATACGAATATTGGAAAACCAGATTGGCGGGCCTGGCAGGAGTGGATCGAGGGCGTGAACGACGATCTGCCCGACCCGGAAAGTATCGCCGACGTGTGGAATGATCTGCCGGAGCTATCGCCGCCGTTGATCCACAATGTGCTGCGCCGCGGGCACAAGCTGCTGCTGGCCGGGCCGAGCAAGGCCGGGAAATCCTACGCGCTGATCGAACTATGTTGCGCCATCGCCGAGGGGAAGCGCTGGCTACGCTGGGACTGCGCCCAGGGCCGGGTGCTGTACGTCAACCTGGAGCTTGACCGGGCAAGCT
>WQXF01000004.1 GCA_009784985.1 Clostridia bacterium
GCAGGCCGGCAAGAAGCTGCTTCTCATTGCCGAGGATGTGGAGGGCGAGGCGCTGGCTACCCTGATCGTCAACAAGCTGCGCGGCACCTTTACCTGCGTGGCGGTGAAGGCCCCCGGCTTCGGTGACCGCCGCAAGGCTATGCTGCAGGACATCGCCGTGCTCACCGGTGGCCAGGTGATCAGCGAGGAAGTGGGACTCGACCTGAAGGAAGCCACCATCGATATGCTGGGCAAGGCCCGCCAGGTTACGGTGGATAAAGAGAATACCACCATCGTGGAAGGCGCAGGGGATTCCAACGAGATCAAGGCGCGCATCAATTCCATCCGCGCCCAGATCGAGGACACCACCAGCGATTACGACAAAGAGAAGCTGCAGGAGCGCTTAGCAAAACTGGCCGGTGGCGTGGCGGTGATCTCCGTGGGCGCTGCTACCGAAGTGGAGATGAAAGAGCGTAAGCTGCGCATCGAAGACGCACTGGCCGCTACCCGCGCCGCAGTGGAAGAGGGCATTGTGCCCGGCGGCGGCACCGCCCTGCTGGGCGTGCTGGGCAAGGTGGGCGCCGAACTGCCCAAACATACTGGAGATGCCAAGACCGGCGTGCAGATCGTGCTGCGTGCGCTGGAGGAGCCGATCCGCCAGATCGCTACCAACGCGGGCATCGAGGGTTCGGTGATCGTAGAGACCATCAAAAAGAGCGAAAAGATCGGCTACGGATTCGACGTGCTCAAGGGCGAATACTCAGACATGGCGGCCAGCGGCATTATCGATCCCACCAAGGTGGCCCGCTCGGCGCTGCAAAATGCGGCTTCCGTGGCGGCGATGGTGCTCACCACCGAATCGTTGGTGGCGGACCTGCCGGAGAAGAATCCCCCGCCCGCCATGCCCCAGGGCGGCGGAATGGGTGGCATGTATTAAGCCTTAAACCCCAAAAGAGAACAAACCTGCCAGAAATTCCGGCAGGTTTGTTTTTTGTTGTTATTACTTTCTGAGCGTAAACTCCACTCTGCTCGGTGCGATATACACCGTTTGGCCATCCGGCCATTCAAAGGCGTACCATTCGGAAGCCGATTGGCCGGTGACAAAGAAGATATCGCCGCTGTTCACTTTGCCCACCACATTGTAGTTGATGCTGCCGCCCTGGCGCACGTTCGTGCCGTTTTGCAGCACCACGATTTGCCCTACAGCGTTGTCGGGCCATTGGATGGGATCCGGGAAAGCGACATCGCTTTTTGGCAGAGATTCCGTTATGCTTTCGGTAACGGGGCCATCGCGGAGCACGGCTTCTTTTGTGATCGTAACGGTAGGCCTAAGGGAACTGGACGGCCAAGTGTGCAAGGGGAGCGTGATGCTTTCCCCTATGCCAAGGGAGCATAGGTTCTCCTCAAAGAAGTACATGGGCACAAGGTCGCCTGGCTCGCTGTTTTGGGGAGTCCAACAAGTATATGTAAAGTTCACATAGTCCCCGCTTGCGATATAAAGCGTATCGGAATCGTCCAAGCCGAGTTGGCGGCCATCTTTGTTATGGGCGCCTATGCTCTGCATAAACGCCTGCTGGACGAAATCGTCCACAAAGGGGTTAACGACAAAAGAACCGGCAACCTCAACGGATCGCTCGGCAACCCCATTCGTCCGTATGCTATAGAGGTACAATGAATCAGGAACAAATTGGAATCCATTCGCGATGGAAAACCATTCGCGCGTCTCAGCGGGAGCCAGCAAGCCCTGAAACAACTGAAGCAGCGGCATACGCGGGCCTGTGTCTGCCGATCCTTCGACAGGGATTTTTTCAATGGCGATCTCAATGATGTCGAACTGTGAAACATCGAACGCGTCGTCAAACCGTATATCGTATCCAATGATACCTTTTGGTGTATCAACCAACGTATATTCGTGGGGCTGCAAAGTGCGTTTGCCAAGAAATTGCCTGGTTTCGGGGCGGCCCCGAAACCCGTTCAAAACGAGCACCCGCTGTTCCGGTGCGATCCCGGTATCATGGAAAAAGAGGGTGCCAGACTTCCAATTGAGCACCGATTGCTCGGCAATAGCGCAAACAAAAGCTCCCATCGCGAAAAGAAAAACCACAAGAGCCGCGGCAAAACGCTTTATCATGCTAACCTCTCCTTGGCAAAATAATATTTTTTTGGTATTCGTCTTGTCTTTATGTTTTCCCTCCAGGGGGAAAGCATTTGAGCATAATTTCTTCCAACAATCTTCTAAGTAGGCGAATCGACGTGCAGAATCCCTCCACCGCAGTGGCGGAGGGATTCCAAAGCCGCGATGTGCAAAAATCTAGGGTTGGGAAAAATTATTTTCAAATGCTTTCACCCTGTGGTTTCCCTCTTTCTATTTGCGCAACTTACCTTCGGCGTGCTATCATGTATACCAAGCATTTCTATATTTCGAAAGAGTGATGAATCGATGGACATCAAATCCCGCATCGCCGCCTGGCTGGCGGAAACCTTAACGGCCTTTGATGCAAAGCTGCCCACGGAGCAGGTGCGTGCATTGCTGGAAGTGCCTCCCGATCCCGCCATGGGCGACTATGCCTTTCCTTGCTTTTTGCTGGCCAAGCAGTTGCGCAAGGCCCCGCCCCTAATCGCCCAGGCCCTGTGCGAAAAGTTAACGTCCCCGGAGTTGGCCGAGGCGCGCCCTGTGGGCGGTTACGTGAATTTTCACATCAACCGGGCCAACCTGGCCCAAGAAGTGATCGGCGCGGTGCTGGCCGCTCCGGATGCCTATGGTTCAACCACCCAGGGCGCGGGCAAAACCATATGCCTGGACTACAGCTCCATCAACATTGCCAAGCGCTTTCACATAGGGCATCTGTCTACCACCATGATTGGGCATTCCCTTAGGCGGCTCTACGATTACCTGGGCTATCAAACCGTAAGCATCAACCATCTGGGGGATTGGGGTACCCAGTTTGGCAAGATGATCTGCGCCTACAAACACTGGGGTTCCAAACAAGAGGTGGAGGCCGGCGGCATCGACGCCATGACCGCCCTATACGTGCGCTTTCACGATGAGGCTGCAAATAATCCCACTCTAGAAGATGAGGGGCGGGCTTGGTTTAAGCGCATCGAAGAGGGCGATGCCGAGGCCCTCGAAATTTTCAATTGGTTTAAGGAATTGACCCTGCGGGATGCGGCCAGGGTGTACGATCTGCTGGGCGTATCCTTTGATTCCTACGCGGGCGAGAGCTTTTTTAACGACAAGATGGATCGCCCCGTGGCCGAGTTGCGCAACAAAGGCCTGCTGCAGGAGAGCGACGGCGCCCAAGTAGTCGATTTGGAAGCCTACGGCATGCCGCCCTGCCTGATCCTCAAACAAGACGGCGCCACCCTGTACGCCACACGGGATGTGGCCGCCGCCCTGTACCGCAAGGATACCTATGATTTTGATAAGTGCCTGTACGTGGTGGCCTATCATCAGGATCTGCACTTTAGGCAGTTTTTTAAGGTGATCGAGCTGATGGGTTATCCGTGGCATAAGGACTTGGAGCATGTGTCCTTTGGTATGGTGAGCTACGAGGGACAGTCCCTGTCCACCCGCAAGGGGCATGTGGTGTATTTGGAAGAGGCACTGCTGCGGGCCATCGAAAAGGCCGAGGCCATCATTGCCGAAAAGTCGCCGGGCCTCGAAGCCCGTACCGAGGCCGCCCGGCAGATCGGAGTGGGCGCGGTGGTGTACGCCGCATTACAGAATAATCGCATCAAGGACATTGACTTTTGGTGGGATCGGGCGCTGAATTTTGATGGCGAGACCGCACCCTACGTGCAGTACACCCACGCCCGCTGTTGCTCGTTGCTGCGCAAAGCTACGGACGATTCTGCTAGAATGGCTCAGCCTGATTGGACAGGCCTCACCGACGAGGAAGCGCGCCAGGTTCTGCTGCTGATCTCCCGTTTCCCCGATGTTTTGCAGGAGGCCGTGGCACGCAACGAACCCTCCATGGTTACACGCCATGTAACCCTGCTGGCCCAGGCCTATAACAAGTTTTATTATGAGCACCGCATATTGGATGGTGCGCCCGGTGTGGCGACCGCTAGGATCAAGCTCACCGAGGCGGTGCGTGCCGTGATCAAAACCGGGCTGTACTTGATTGGCATTGAAGCGCCGGAAAGGATGTAAAGCTCCATGCAAGGGATAAAAAAGCACGTGGGTCATTTGGGGCGTTTTTTGCCTACCGTGTATGCTGCGATTTTCTTTTTGCTGGCCGTGTGCGGCTTGCTGGTGCTGGAATCTAAAGCGGGGAGTTACGGTTACTTGTCTTTGTCAAATGCGGCGCTGCTATTTGCGCTGCTTGCGTGCGGCGCGCTAAACGTGAGCGTGCGACAAGTGATGTTTTCGCCCAAACACACACTTTCCGCAGCACTCGCCGCATTGGCGCTGACCGTGACTTCCTCTTTTGACAAAATACCGGAAGAAATGAAGGGCCTGCCCTTTGCTTTTTCCGAAACTGCCGCTTTGCCAGGGTTCCTTCTGGTTTTTGTGGCGGTATTCTTTTTGTGCAAGGGGCTTTTTGCCTTTTTCTCCGTTGTGGCGGCGCCGCAGGCATCCACACCTGATTTAATGCTGCGAGAGGATGGTGGGCGCCGTGCCTTTTGGCTCAGTTTTCTTTTTTGTTCGGTGGCATTGATCAGCCTTTGGCTGTGCGTGAGCTATCCATACAAAAGCAGCCCGGATACACGAAATCAGTTGCAACAAGTGCACGGGTATCTTCGGTTGCTTGACCTTCACGCGCCCACCCATACCTTGCTGATAATGAGCCTCTTTTATGTTGTGGAGGACTATTGGTTTGTGGTCGCTGTACAGATCGTGCTGCTTTCTATAGCGTGCGGCTTTTTTGGAAGATACCTATGTGGCCGGCGCAGTGGGTTGCTACTCCCATATGGATGGGCGTGCGCCTTGTTCCAATTGGCCACTGTGGCCATGATATACAGCTCCCCGTGGAAGGATATGCCCTACACGCTGTGCATCGCCGCGCTGACCTATCTGTTTATGCGCCTGCCCGACGAGGATTGGCCTCTTACCACGCCACGGGCGGTCGCGTTTGGACTTGCGGCGGCGTTTGCATTTTTGTTCCGGTTCAACGGCGCTGTGGTACTGGTCGCCAGCGCGGTCTTTTTGACCGTATATGCGGCGCGGCGGCGTTATTGGAAACAGCTGGCTGCTTTTGCCCTTTCCGCCCTTGTGGCGGTGGGCGGCATGCAAGGGATTATCTATGGCCTGTTTGGCTTTGAGCGAAGCATAAACGGCTTTGCGGTACAGACGTTTATTTTTGGCATCGCCACCGTGGTGATGGAAGATGGGCAAATCACCGAAGAGGAGCTAGAGGAGGTCGATGAACTCCTTGGCCTGTACTGGATAGAGGAAAAATATGACAGGTCGGCTCCTAGCAACCTGTTATGGAGCAAAGAAGAATGGGAAGACGATCTGGACGGTTTTTTTGACGATCCAAATCATGAGCCGTACAACAACCTAATGATCGTATCCGCAGGAAAACAGCCGCAAAAAGTCATCGGCCTGTACTTGCGGCTTTTGCCTTGTAACCTAGGGCCTCTTACCGATGCTTTTTTGCGAGGCACAAAGTTTATATGGGCTTTCGAGGGGGTTTTTGGCCACATCTTTTTGCTTGTGGCGCTGGGGACAGCGATGGTGTTTTACTGGCCGCGCAAGACCTTTACCCGCCGGTGGGTGGCATTCTTGCCTGTGGCCGCCAATATGGTTTCGATCGCCGCGTCCACCATCACCAACGAGCTTCGTTATCTCTTGCCCACTTACACGCTGTTTGTGCCGCTGTTGTTCTATGTTCTTGCCACGAGAGAGAGGTGATCCTATGGATCAAGCCCAGGCAACCGCCCTGCTGGCGAGGCTGGACAGGCTCACCGTGCTGGCCCATGTGGGCGAGCATCCGGCTGCCCGCGCCCTGCGAAAATTGCTCAAGCTGCTGGCCGGGCCCAAGGCAACTCAAACCAAATACGTCCGGGCTTATGCCGCAGTGTACCGGGCCTGGCTGGACTGCCTGGCCCAGGGGCACGACGGTTTTGCCGGCGCCCTGCGGGAGGCCGCCTTGTTTATGCCCAGCCCATTGGCTACCCTATGCGCGCGCCTACCTTACGAGCAATTGCCCTACAGCCTGTTGCGCGCAGGCGCTCACGACCTGGCCGCCCTGGGAGAGCTGGCGGCTTTGCAGCCCGCTCCGATGCTGGATTTGGCGCAACGGGCCGGCATCCCCGGCGAGGCTTCAAGCGCGTTGCCCGCGTGGGAGCTTTTTCCACCCCATCAGCCTGCCGATCCACGGCTGGAGGGTTTTGCACTAAACGCCGATGGAATGAAAGCCCTTTCTGCTTTTTTTCGACTGCATGGCACCGGCCTGTTTGCCTCCTGCCCAGGCCTGACTTGGGTGGGCAAAAGCGCTGATTTTCCCCTGGGCCTGCGCGGTGTGAGCTCCCCCGATCCCATCCAACTGGAAGACCTTGTACTCTACGAAAAGCAGCGCCAGGCGTTGATTGACAATACCCGGGCGCTGCTGGAGGGCAAACCGGCGGCTAACATCCTGCTGTATGGCGACAAGGGCACGGGCAAGTCGGCCACCATCAAGGCGCTGCTGTCTCGCTTTTGGCTGGAGGGCCTGCGCATCGTGGAGGTGCCCCTGGCCTTTCTTACCCAATTGCCACGGGTATTTGCACTCCTTCGGGATCAGCCCGGCTCGTTTATTGTGTTTGTAGACGATTTGGCCTTTTCGGATAGTTGTCCCGAGTACACGGCCCTCAAAACCGTGCTGGAGGGTGGGCTGGAAGCCCGGCCCTCCAACACGGTGGTATACGCCACCAGCAACCGCCGTAACATCATACGCCAGCGCTTTTCGGAACGGCAAGACGATGTGAACGCGCGGGACACGTTAGAAGAAAAGTTTTCCCTGGCCGACCGATTTGACCTGCGGCTTACGTTTGAGGCCCCCAACCAGGAGGAGTATCTGCACATCGTGGCCGCCTTGTGTGAGGCGCGGGGCATTGCCCTGGATGAGAAAGCCCAGCAGGAGGCGCTGGCCTGGACGGTGGCTAGGGGTGGGCGGTCGCCCCGGTTGGCGCGGCAGTTTGTGGAGGCTAAACAAAGAGAAGTAGGGCGCGACGCCCTCGGCGCGCCGTGATTCGCCCCAAATAACGTATCTTTGTCGCAATACAGCGGCGCGCCGAGGGCGTCGCGCCCTACATGAAGCATACGTATTTTGTGGATTTTTGCGATGATATTTGATTATATCGGCGTGAACCGCTGGAATAGCGATTGTAAGCGTGCTGCTGTGTATGCCGCCGCTAATCTATCGCATTGGGATCGGGCAAAACGTTCAGTATTCCAACCTTCACCCGTGCCGAAACGCTGTTGCCGTCTTCATCTGTGGCGGTGGCGTTTAGGTATATGGTGGGTGAGCGGGGGTTCCAGGTGATCCTAAACGGGTTTCTTGTGGCATCGCCAAGCCCTTCGCTTCTAACCATTACGGCGTAGGGTTCGCTCCCGCCGGACACATTGGTTGCGTAGTGGATCAGCACTTCTACACTGCCACGATTTTCGCCGCCTAGGATGGTGTACCCCGATGTCCAAGCAAAGATCGATATAGTGAGCCCAGAGTCCGCATCGGTATTGGACGCACCATAGCCGCTCTTGCTTTTTTCTACATTGCTATGGAACAAAAACGCCTGGAACTCCGGGGTGGCGATGCCGGTTTCCGGCATCCCGTTGAGCATTTGCAGCTTGCGCAGCGCCTTTTCCGTATCCCCATCGAACCGGTCGTTCACCTGGCGCCTTGTTAGGTAGCCAAGATCCCGCATCCGGCCTTTTAGCGTTCGCACTTCCTCGCTTGTATCGCCCGGTTGCAAGAGTTCGTAGGGCAGCTCCGGCAGCATCACAAGATAGGCGGTGAGCACATGGCCCGTTCTGGAGCCGTGGGTTACCCTGCTCCATGTTTTTGCGCGCTCATGTACATGCACCAGCGCGTTGTTGGGCAGCCTGGCCACCACCCTGGCGCCGTCTTTAGCCTGGTTGCGCATATTCAGCGTACCCTGGGTGGTGGTTACCCTGGCAAAGGCGTAGGGGCCTAAATCAACATACTCCTCCTCGGGCTCTTCCTCTTCTTCTACAGGGGGAGGCGGGGGCTCGGTCTCCTCCAGGAAGGAGGTCATCACAAAGCCCGTGATGGGGCCGTTTTTGGCCGTGTAGGTCACCTGGCTCCACTCCGGGCCAAATTCCAGCACCTGCACCAGCGCTTTGTTGGGCAGCTTGGCCACTACCTTTGCGTTGCTCTTGGCTTGGCTGCGCATGTTAAGCGTGCCCTTGCCGGTGTTTATCAGGGCATAACCCGCCACATGCTGTTCCTCACTGTCGGCGGCTTCGATGGTTCCGGCGGCCATCGCGCAGCACGAAAGCGCCAGCAAAAGAGCAAACAGAAGGATCCAAAGCTTGCGCATGACGCGCCTCCTCTCGGCGAAAAACGTGCATATAAAGATGATACGCTATATATTGTACCATCACTTGTCAATCTACGCAAGATATGAACGCGTATTTGCACAAAGCTGCTTTTATTTACAAGGACGGATGGCCGTGCTATACTCTGTCAGAAGGCGTTTGGGAGGTATGATGGATGGAAATTGTAAAGCTTACCCTGGGCCCTTATGCCACGCACACCTACCTGGTAAAGGAAGACGATTTTTGCGCCGTGATCGATCCCGAAATCAATGATGGGGAGATCATAGCTGTTTTGGGGCAGCGGGGCTGGGCCCTTACCGACATCCTGATTACCCACGCCCATTTTGATCATGTGCGCGGCGTCAACGGTTTGCCCGCCGCCACATTACGCATTCATGAGGCCGACGCGCCCTATTTGCTGCCCCGGAATGAGGAGTTGGGGATGCCCTTTTTGAAAGAAGAAGCCATCACAAGGCCTGTGGTCCCTTTCAAAAACGGCGGAAAAATCGGGCCGTTCACTGTGCTGCACATGCCGGGCCATTCGCCGGGCAGCGCGGTTTTTGTAGCGCCTGGGCACGTGTTTAGCGGGGATTCCATGTTTGTGCACGGCGTGCCCGCGCTGGATTTTGTATTGAGCGACCGGGGGGCGTATATGGGGTCGCTCCAGGCCGCACGGGCCCTGGATCAAAATGCGCGGCTCCATGCCGGGCATGGCGGGGAGGGTTTGGTGCGGGATGGGATTCCCGTGTGGGTTTGATGAGGGTTTGATGAGCTATTGATTGCAGTTTGAAATCCGCCCCCAAAAATGATATACTGAAGAAAACCGACACAGCGATGAGGAGGAAACAACGATGGAGAGAAACATCGCATATCCAACCGCCCTGGTGAGCGAGATTCAGGTACGGGTCGGTTGGGCCCAAGTAGAACTGCTAAGCGCCGATATCCAAGAGGCCCAAGTGGCCCTTGCAGGTGACGACCGCTCAGTGCGGGAAATGGTGATACGGCACGAGGATGATAAGCTCACCGTGGAGCAACCCCAGTATGGCCTGCTTCCGCACTTTGACAGCAAATGGATGCAGATCCAAGTGCGCGTGCCCAGGGAGTGGTGCGGCAATGTGCTGCTGATCACGGTTTCCGGCGCCATTTCGGCGCGGAATTTGCGCGGCAAAGAGGTTCACCTGGATACCGCCTCCGGCACCGTGCGCGCTGAACGCATCCAGTGCGATACCTTTGAGATGAACGCGGTATCCGGCGCGATGCAGTCCACACGGGTGATTTGCGACAAGTTGCAGGTGCGCAACGTATCCAGCGCCATCAACCTATGCGAGATGGACGCCAACACCGTAAAGGTGATTTCCATCAGCGGGCAGGTTACGATGGACTTTGCGCGGCCCTTTTCCTCGCTGGATTTGCAGGTGGCTACCGGCGATACCCAGGTGTACCTGCCTGGCGACCGGGCCGAGGTGGCTTTCCGGTCGGTATCGGGCAAGCTGGCTGCCGAGGGTTTTGAAGGCGGCTCCGGCGCGCCCAGCGTAAGGGCTACGACTATTGCGGGTAGTTTGAGCGTCAAGAAACGGAAAGAAGCTGAGAATTGAAAGTTAGGGGGATATCGCAATGGCCAGAGGAGGCTTTCCCGGAATGGGCGGCGCGAATATGCAGCAGTTGATGCGCCAGGCCCAAAAGATGCAGGAGCAAATGCAGCAGATGCAGTTGGATTTGGACGGGCGCACCTATGAGGCTGCCGCGGGCGGCGGCATGGTGAAAGTGAAGATAAGTGGCATCCGGGAGGTGCTGGAGCTGACCATCGATCCCCAAGCGGTGGATCCTGACGATGTGGAGATGCTGCAAGACTTGGTGCTGGCCGCTGTAAACGAGGCGCTGCGCAAGGGCGAGGAAACCCGTGAGGCCGAGATGGCCAAGATGAACGCCGCGGCAGGCCTGGGAGGCCTGTTCTAGCCCATGTCCAGCCAAATCGAGCCCATTGCGCGTATGGCCGCCCAGTTGGCGCGCCTGCCCGGCATCGGCCCCAAGACAGCCCACCGGCTGGCATATTTTATTGTGGCGCAGCCCGAGGAGCAGGTGCGCGAGTTGGCCGCCGCCATCTGGCAGGGCCGCAAGAGCATCCGCTTTTGTTCGGTATGCGGCAATTATACGGCGGAGGATCCCTGCATGCTTTGTGCCGATTCCGGGCGCAAAAACGGCATCCTCTGTGTGGTGCGCGACCCCCGGGACGTGGCTTCTATCGAGCGCATGCGCGATTACCACGGCGGGTACCATGTGCTCCACGGCACCATTTCCCCCATGGAGGGTGTGGGGCCTGATGAAATTCGTATTCGCGAGCTGCTGGCCCGCCTTGCCCAGGAAGAGATACAAGAGGTGATCCTGGCCACCAATCCGGATATCGAGGGCGAGGCTACGGCCACTTATATTGCCCGGCTGATCAAACCCCTGGGCATAAAGGTAACGCGCATCGCCCACGGCCTGCCGGTGGGCGGCGACCTGGAGTACGCCGACGAGGTGACCCTGGCTAAGGCCATTGAAGCGCGCCGGGAGATGTAGTTTTATTTACACAAATAACGCTTTAACACCGAGAGCACTTCGTCGAAGTCAATCGGTTTGCCCACATGCTCGTTCATGCCGGCTTCTAACGAACGCTCCACATCCTCCCGAAATACATTGGCCGTCATGGCGATGATGGGGATGGTGAGCGCGTTTTTGATTGAAAGGGACCGAATTTGCCGGGTGGCTTCGTAGCCGTCCATTTCCGGCATCTGGATGTCCATCAGGATCAGGTCGTACCCAACCCCTGCGGCCTTAAACTGATCCACGGCCACCGCCCCGTTTTCGGCAATATCGATATGCAGGCCGGTGAACTCAAGCAGGGTAAGAACGATCTCGCGGTTGATCTCCACATCTTCCACTAGGAGCAAACGCTTGCCAGTAAAGTCCGCTGATTCGTTGGGCTGGGTTTCTTGCGTGATAGGCTCCTTATATTGCCCGGCCTCGCCGGTTTTTGCTTTGATGGTAAACCAAAAGGTGGTGCCCTGCCCCGGGGCGGATTCGACATGAATGGTTCCGCCCATTAGCTCCACCAAATGCTTGCTGATCACAAGCCCCAGCCCGGTGCCCCCGTATTTGCGCGCCATACTGTTGTCGGCTTGCTGAAAGGAAACAAACAGCCTGCTCATTTGCTCCTTCGTGATGCCGATGCCGCTGTCCCGAATGGAGAAACGCAGCTCGTTTACGCCATTTTCGGTGCCGATTAGGTTTGCTTCAAAATCCACGTTTCCGCCCTGGGGCGTGAACTTTACGGAGTTGGAGAGTAGATTCAAAATCACCTGGCAGAGCCGCTGATCGTCGCCCACCAACACAGGCGGAATGTCCGCGCCGATGTGCACATTAAATGTGATCTGTTTCTCTTCCATGGGGAATGCGATCACATCCTCCGCCCTTGCCATCATGTCTTGAAAGGCAAAGGTTGTGGTGGCCAGCTCCATCTTGTGGGCCTCGATCTTGGACATATCCAGAATATCGTTGATCACCCCAAGCAGGTGGGCGGAAGCGTCGTCGATCTTTTTTAGGCAATCGTCTTTGCGCAGCATATCCCCGGCTCCCTTGGCGATTAAGGTCATGCCGATGATGGCGTTGAGCGGGGTGCGAATCTCGTGGGACATGTTGGCCAAAAATACGCTTTTGGCCCGGTCGGCGCTGCGTGCGCTTTCTAGCGCCTGCTCCAAACCCGCCTGCAGCTTGAGCGTCCTGTTGCGCTCCCGAATGTAAATCTTTGTGGTGAACGACAGGATGATGCCGTTGCAGGCCCCCACCACCAAAAAGGTTTGCAGGTTATCCCACAGCCTGTTTTGCTCCCAGTATTCCTCGCCCCCCGATAGATTCAGGATGAACTCCCGCACGCCGGGAATAAACTGATCGGCGCAATAGCAGGCCAGCGCGGTAATCACATAGATGCCCATGATGGCAAAAAAGGGCCTGCCCCGCAGCAGCATAAACAGGGCAACGATGCCCAGCACAAAATAGGCGATCATGCCGCCATGCTGTCCGTTTAAAAAGAAAAAGGCGATGGGCATGGATACAAAACTGATCATGGCCGCGGCGATCCAGGAGCAGATCCGCCGGTTTTTTGCGTGAATCGATGCATAGAGAACCCCAACCAGTGCAAAGCTCAGCGCAAACATACACACCACAAAAAACCAGGGGGCTTGAATGATGGCCCTGGTGATACCGCACACAAAAAAACCGATGATCCCCACCAGCACCGTAATATTAAAAAACTTGGTTTCCAGGGGCAGGTCATCAGCCAAAAACTGATCTTGAATGTGATGGATTGCCAATTTCATTTGTAACCACCCCAACAGCAGTGTATCACAATCTGGAAGCGCAGGCAATAATATTGGTAAAGCATAAAAATCAAATAGGAATCAAATACCGCAACCTGGCGTACACATGTATCGCGGCTAAATCGATGTCGCGAACGACGCAGAGAAAGAGGATGATACCCGTGCGAAAGCTTTGGAAAGTGGCCACTGTGATCGCGCTGCTGCTCGCCGCGTTGGCGATGTTGAGCGGCTGCACCACCAACAACCCGGCAGAAATCACCCCGCTACCCACACCGAACCTCGCGCCCACCGTGATGGAAGCGCCTAACCCCACCGAACCGGCCGCCGGCGCTTTGCCCGGAACCGGCGCCGCTAACCTGAACATCACCGTGGATGGCAGGGCCCTCACCGAGCGGGGTGTGGATAGGGATCGGGCGGCGTGGCTGCCCCTGAAGGCGGTAGCCGAGGCGTTGGGCCATCGGGTTACCGAGGATGAGCCTGGAACCGCGCCGGGCGCAGCTCAAAACCGCCGGATCACGATCACCCCTCAAGGAGCCGGGGGCGAGCCGGTGGAGGTGACCTACCGGGTGGGCGCGGGCGATGCCGTAACCGAAGCCAGCATCGCCAGGACGGGCATGACCCAAACGCTCACCAACCCGCTGATGATGGTGGACAACACGCTGTACGCTGCCGAGAAGGTGTTTACCGAAGCGCTGAACGCCCATGTGACCTACGATGCCGGGGCTCGCACGGTAACGGTGACCAAGGGAACCGCGCCGTAAAATGTAAACGCGCAAAAAAAGGCATGCTGAGCCGCAAGGAGTTTTTTGCTCTTTGCGGCTTTTGTGTTTTGTGCTATGATTGGGTTGGAGAAACCTCGTTGTAGGGGCGATTATTAATCGCCCGAAAAAGCTGGCGGGCGATTGGTAATCGCCCCTACAAGGGCGACGTCGCGCCCTACCCTTGATTCGCATTTAAATAAAAAACAATTGTAATGCACATTGTGGGGGTACATATGCTTCGCTTCTATTTTGGTGTGATGGGTTCCTCAAAAACCGCCATGCTGCTCATGCAGCGGTATAACTACCTGGAATTGGGCCACTGTGTGGCCTTGCTTAAGCCCGAGGTGGATACCCGCGTGGGGCGGGACATCGTGTACTCCCGTGTGGGATTGCGTGCTGTGGCGGATATCGTAGTGAGCGCCCAGGACGATATCCTGGAGCAGCTCCGGTGGTTTGACGCTGCCCAGGGGCGCAAGCTGCAGCATGTGTTTATTGACGAGGCGCAGTTTCTAGCCGAACACCAGGTGATTGGCCTGGCGGATATCGCCCCCGAACTGGACATCCACTGCTATGGCCTAAAAACCGACTTTATGGGCAACTTTTTTCCGGGTTCCCAGGCGCTGCTGCGTTTTGCCGATGTCTTTCAAGAGGTGGAGGCCAGCCTGTGCTGGTGCGGCGCCAAAGCCACCATGAATACCCGCATCGACGATAAGGGCAATGTAATCAAATCCGGCGAACAGGTACTGATCGACGACGGCACGCAAATCTCCTACATCGGCCTGTGCTACAAGCATTGGCTGTGCGGCGAATCCCGCCCCAGAAGGCCGGTGCCCAAGGGCAGAGCTGGAAAAGGTGGAGTTATAGGCGTGAAAGCAACAAAAGGCTGATGTGATATTCTAACCCACTCCTGTACAGACTATTGACTAGCAAGAGGTCTGTAAAGGAGTTACGATGCATGGGGGTACAAGCGATCATTATGGCGGGCGGAGAGGGGACCCGCCTGCGCCCGCTGACCTGCGGCCTGCCCAAACCCTTGGTTCCGGTGTTGGATCAGCCGGTGATGGCCTATTCACTGCAGTTGCTGCGTAGGCATGGCATACCGGAGGCCGGGGCCACACTCCATTATTTGCCCGAGCTGATTGAGCAGCGGTTTGGCGACGGCATGGCTTATGGCCTGGATTTGCGCTATTGGGAAGAGGAGCGGCCGGTGGGCACTGCGGGCAGCGTGCGCCTGGCCATGGATGCGTTGGACGACGCTTTTTTTGTGCTATCCGGTGATGGGCTTACCGACTGCGACCTGACCGCTGCCATGGATTTTCACCGACGCAGCGGCGCACTGGTTACGCTGGTGATGAAGCGAGTGCCCGTGCCGCTGGAATATGGCGTGGTGATCACACAGAGGGACGGGCGTATCCAGCGCTTTGTGGAAAAACCGGGCTGGGGCGAAGTGTTTAGCGATACGGTGAATACCGGCATCTACATCCTACAAAAAGAGGTTTTGGAGCGGATTCCGGCGGATACGCCCTTCGATTTTGGCCGTGACCTGTTCCCGTTGCTTGTGCGGGAAAAACAGGCGGTGTACGGCTGGGTGATGGACGGTTATTGGTGCGATATCGGCGGCCAGGAGGCCTACTTGCAGGCCCAGGCCGATTTTTTGGAGGGCAGGATAAGCCTCGATACAGGCGTGGAGCCTGACGGACGGGGCAATCGTGTTGCGCCCGGAGCCAAGGTGTCGGCCGACGCCGCGCTGGACGGGCCCTGCTGGATTGGCGAGGGCGCGCGGGTGGAAGCGGGCGCGTATATCGGCCTGCACGCTGTGCTTGGCGCTGAAAGCTGGGTAGAGGCAGGGGCGTCGGTGAAGCAGGCCACATTGTGGCGGGGCGCGCGGATTGGCGCCAGGGCGCAAATACGCGGGGCGGTGGTGTGCCAGGACGCCACCGTGGGCCCCCAGGCCCGCCTGTTTGAGGGCGGCACAGTGGGCGATGGCAGCGAGCTGGGCGAGCGGTGTGAGCTAGCCCCCGGCGTAAAGGTGTGGCCTGGCAAGCGGGTAGAGGCTGGATGCCGGTTGGCCAGCAACCTGGTGTGGGGGGATTGCGCCCGCTGCACGGTGGACGCTTCCGGTGCGCTGGCCGGCACGCCGGAACAGGCCGCCATGCTGGGCGCAGCCTGGCTGCGCGCTGCCAAGGCACAGGACATGGGCCTCATGTGCGCACCCGGCGCTATGGCACAGGCCCAATACGCGGCGGTGAGCTCCGGGCTGATTGCCCAGGGCGCCTGTGTCACATTGCTGGGGGAGGGCACATTGCCCATGCTGCGTATTGTGCAGCGTTTGTTATCGTTGCCCGCCGGTATCTTTGTGCACGGCACCCGGCTGGAGATGACCGGCTCCCACGGTTGCCCTCCCAGCCGGGATTTGCAGCGATCCATAGAGTCCCTGGCCCAGCGCCAGGATTATCCCAGGCCCTTTGCCCACGAGTTGTATCCGCCACGTTTTGTGCAGGATGCCAGGGCTTTTTATGTAGGCGCGCTGGTCGCTCGGGCCGATGCCCGTGGGCTGGCCCCCTTTCCGTTGGGTGTGGCGGTGTTTGCTCACAGCCGAGAGCAGCGGGATTTGGCCCAGGAGGTGCTGGAAGCGCTGCGCCTGAAGGGCAGGACGGCCTGTGGGCCGGTGCAGGTGGACGGCGGCGAAATCGGCTTTTTGCTTAGCGAGGACGGGCAGAGTGTGACGGTGTTTGACGCTCAAATTACGCCGGAGGAGGGGCAGCAGGCCCTGCTGCGTTACGCCGCGCTGCTCCACGGGGGGGTACGTTGTTTGTTTGCGCCCACCCATGCGCCCCGTGCGCTGGAGGAGCTGGCAGGCAGGGTGGATGCAACGGTACGCCGGGTGAAATCCGCCCGGGAGGCCATGATGAAAGCCTTGCTAGATCCCGAGGGCGAACCGCCTGCCCTGGAGGAGCGGCTGTGGCAGATGGATGTGCAGTACGATGGGTTATGCGCTGCCCTGGCGATTGTGGGCATGCTGGCGGCCCGGCAAGAGACATTGCAGGAGGCGCTGGCCTCGCTGCCCGTAACTTTCCGTGTAAGCCGGGATGTGCCTTGCGCGTTGGCCGACAAGGGCCGGGTGCTCCGGGCGCTGGCCGAAGAGAACCAGCATGCCGACCTTACAGATGGGTTATGCGTGGATTTTAACGGCGGCTGGGCGATGCTGATCCCTTCAACAGACGGTGACGGTGCGTCGCTGCGGGTGCTGGCCGAGTCCCAGCGGGTGGAGTTTGCCCAGGAGCTTTGCGATCGTTTTACGCGCCGCACGATGGATTTGGTGAGGCGGGAATAAAGGAAGGTGGGGGCGCACATTGCGCGTCCGTTCCTTTTGTAGGGGCGAAATCCATTTTCGCCCGCCCCGAATATGCTCGTCGTGAAACCGTGTCTCGGGCGGATATAGAATCCGCCCCTACGGGTACGGTGGGTTTGCCGGTTGTAGGGCGCGGCGACCCGACGCACCGTGATTCGCCCAGAATAACGTGCCTTCATGCAATACGGCAGACGATCAATGATCGCCCCTACAAGGACGGCGGTCCGTCCGGTGGCTTCTATATCGCAAGCGCCAACTGCTCACCCACAAATCCAGCCGTCAGCGCACGCCGTACCACGTAACCGGCGTGGCTTCCGCTAAACTTGCCTCCGCAGGTAATAAAGTGCTTGCTTCGCTTTAGCGAGATGCCCATCTTTTTGAGCGAATCAAAGGAAAGGGCCCCCTGCCGCCGCGCCGCAAGAATGCGTTCAACCCCCACCGTGCCGATCCCCGGCACACGCAGCAGTGTCTCACGGTCTGCCGAGTTGACTTCCACGGGGAAACACTGGGGGTTGCGCAAAGCCCAGGATGCCTTTGGGTCCACATATTGCTCCAGGTAGGCATCCTGTGCTGGGGTGATTTCATCTGCCGAAAAACCGTACAACTGCATCAGCCTGTCCGCCTGATAGAGCCTTTGCAAACGCCATGCCGGTGTTTGCCGCAGAGGGAGATCGTCATACCCCCTGGCCCTATGCTGGTAGTGAAAGGCGCTGTAGTACACGCGGCTCAGGCCGTATTTTTGATAGAGCGCGCTGGAAAGCCGCAGGATGGTTCTGTCGTCTTCGCCCATGCTGCCAGCCATCATTTGTGTGGTTTGTGATGTGGCAAAGGGCCGCCCGTCGTATTTTGCGGCCCGGATTTGGGCGCAGATGTCTTCCATGGGGCCCAGGATGTTTGCTTTGTTTTTGTTTTTAGCCAGAAGGGCATACCCCTCGCTTTTGGGCACCTCAATGTTGACGCTGAGCCTGTTGGCGTACTGGCCCGCCTTTTGGATCAGCAGCGGATCGGTGCCTGGCATCACCTTAGCGTGGAGATAACCCCTGTAGCACATGTCCTGCCGCAGGATACGCAGGGTTTCGATGATCAGTTCCTCCGTGTAGTCCGGGGTTTGGATGACCGCCGAAGTAATAAAAATGCCGGGGCTGCCCTTTTGGACTTGTGCATGGGCCAGCTCGGCCAGCTCCCGTGGCGTGGAACGATAGCGCACTTTTTCTTCGATGCTCCTGCGACAACAGCAATAGGCGCAATTAAACGCGCAGTCGTTAGATAGAAACACTTTTGGCACGCTGGAAGTGCTTACGACTTCGCTCATGCCTGAAGCGCAGCAATCGGGCATATTTTGCTCGCTATCAGTTGCGATTTCATGCCTTGCGTCCTGGCGCATCAATAAAACCTTTTCATCAGGGGAAACGCTCTTTTTTGCGAGAAGAAGCATGCCGTATCACCATCCAAAGCGAACTTGTGTTCTGGTGATATTATAAGGGCATGCTCGATAAATGTCAATGTAAAAATGCTACTTTAATCTCAGTGCCTTCGCCCACTGTGCTTTTTAAGGCCACCTTTGCCTCATGCAACAGGGCCCCGTGTTTTACGATCGACAACCCCAACCCGGTGCCGCCGGTGCTACGGCTATGGCTTTTGTCCACACGATAGAATCGCTCAAACACCCGCTCTTGATGTTCCGGGGCAATGCCAACGCCCGTATCCGCCACGGTTACGGTTATGCCTTCGCCTGTATTTTGAACGCCCACGCACACCTTGCCGCCCGGCTTATTGTACTTGATGCTGTTTTCCATCAGGTTAAACAGCATCTCCTCCAATATAGAGCGTACACCTGAAACGATGGCCTCTTCGCCATCTACCATGATGGAAACTTGCTGGGCATCGGCAGCAGCAGAAAGCAAGGCAGACACATCCCGCGCTAAGGAAAGCAACCCCACCTGTTCTTTTGGGGCTGGGGCCTGCCCTTCGTCCAGCTTGGACAATGCCAGAATATCTTCAATCAGCGTGATCATTCGCCGGGCCTCGGCGTGAATTTTTCCGACGGCTTCGGGTATATCATCGGGCTGCACCATGCCCGCCGCCAGCATCTCGGCGTATCCGGCGATGGAGGTCAAGGGGGTCTTAAGCTCGTGGGATACGTTGGCGGAAAACTCCCGCCGCGTCTCCTCAGCTTGCTCACGCTCAGTAACATCCAATAGCAGCAGAATGGCGCCGCTCGGCACCCCTTCCATCAGCACCGGGTTCGCTAGAAGTTGATAAAAACGTCCGTTGCGCTCCAGCCTCGCTTCAGCTGTACTGCCGGATAGCGTCAATTTGACCGCGTCGTGCATGGGCAGATCACGGGCCAGGGCCATGTAATGCCTGCCCGCCACAGCATCCGCCCCTGCATCAAACAGCCGGGCGGCGCTCCGGTTGATGGACAGCACCGTGCCGTCCGCTGCCAGCACCACCAACCCTTCGGCCATATTGCCGGTGATCGTATCAAAGGCGCGCCCATGGGATTTGATGGCATGGAGCTGGTTGTCGATGCGTTGGTTTTGTGCCTGCAATCGGGTAAGCAGGGGGGTAAGTTCTTCATACACATCGTTTTCGGCCGGGTTTTCCAAGTCGAGGGTATCGATGGGGCGTACGAGTAAGGCGGTGAGTTTGCTTGCGATTAAAGCGCCCAAAACCATCACCACAATAAAAGAAAGGATCAGTGCGGGAATCAAATCAAGCAGTGCGCCCAGCACGGTTTGCCGCGTGTCGGACACACGCAATACCGATCCGTCGGCCAGGTGTTGGGCGTAATAATACGTCCTACGGTTCAGCGTTCTGGACAAGCGGCTGTCTTGCCCCTCGCCGTGTTGAATCGCCTGGATTACTTCGATGCGATCCCCGTGGTTCTCCATCTCGGCGGGATTGGCGTTGCTTTCGTACAGGATGCTGCCGTCGGGAGCGATCCAGGTGACGCGGATGGGGCGGAGTGCGGCGATTACGTCTATAGATTGTTCTGGAGGTTGTTCTGGGGGCTCGTCCAGCGACGCGGCTAGGACACCCGCCGCATTTTTGAGGGCGCCATAGGCCTGTGCCTCAAACGCGGCGGTCACCCGTGGGATGATAAATGCCGCCAGCACAAGCACGGTAAACAAAACCAGCAAAATCATGTGCCCGATGATGCGCTTTCTCATTCGCTTCCCTCCTGAAACTTGTACCCAACGCCCCGTACTGTACGTATCCAATCGCCATAGCTTTGGAGTTTGCTGCGCAAGGTTTGTACGTGCACATCCACGGTGCGTGTGCCCCCCAAGTATTCGGCATCCCACACGGCGCTGAGCAGGCGCTCGCGGCTGAACGCGATGCCACGGTGTTGCATCAAAAATTGGAGCAGGTCAAATTCTTTTAAGGTGAGATCAATGGTATCGCTATCCAGGGTGCAGGCGTGGCGCTCTACATCCAGCGTAAGGCCTTGGGCCGTGAGCTGTTTTGCTTTTTCCGGCGGCTTTGCGCGGCGGAGAAGGGCTTTGACCCGGGCCACCAACTCCAGCACACTAAACGGCTTGGCGATATAATCGTCGGCGCCTTCGTTCAGGCCATGCACACGGTCGATCTCCGCGCCCTTTGCGGTCAGCAGTATAATTGGAATATCCTGTGTGCTGGCTTGTGCCCGCAGGCGGCGCAGGATGGACAGGCCGCCTTCGCCGGGCAGCATCAGATCCAGCAGCACCAGCTCCGGGCGCTTTTGATCACAGGCGGCCCAAAAGGGCAACGCCGAAGCAAAACCCTGGGCCTCAAAGCCGGACTGGCGCAGGGCGTAGAGTATCATATCGCGGATGTCCGCCTCATCCTCTACCGAATAGATCATGCTTGATCCCCTTTGTGTCTGCCGGTGATGGCGAAGGCCACCCATTCGGCAATATTGGCTGCGTGGTCGCCAATGCGCTCCAGGTATTTGGCGATCATCAAAAGATCCAATGCTTGGCCGCCCGCGTCTACCCGCTGCTCGATGAGGGCGATTAGCTCATTTTTGATATACACAAACAGCTCGTCCACAATATCGTCGTGGGCAATCACCTGCTCGGCGAGGGCTAGGTTCCGCGATACAAAGGCATCAATGGATGATTTGACCATCCAGATGGTTTCCTTCGCCATTTTGGGGATGTGCTCCAGGCGCTTGATGTAGGGTGCGCCCTTTAGCATCACCACGATCTCGGCAATGTCGGCGGCCTGGTCGCCGATGCGTTCCATGTCGGTGATCATTTTGAGTGCGGCGGAGATCAGGCGCAAGTCCCGTGCCACGGGCTGCTGCTGGAGCAATAACCGCAAGCACAGGGATTCGATATCGCGCTCCATCTCGTCGGTCCTTTTTTCAAACGCAATGACCTCCCGCGCCAGATTCACGTCCCGGTCAACCAGCGCCTTGGAAGCACGCTCAATGGCGTATTCGATGGTTGCGCCCATCTCGATGAGGGCCGCGTTGAGCTTTTGTAACTGTTCGTCAAATTGGCTGCGCATTAACCGAACCTCCCTGTGATGTAATTCTCGGTGCGCTCGTCTTTGGGCATGGAAAAAAGCTGCGCCTTGGGGCCGAATTCCACCATCTCGCCCAACAAAAAGAAGGCGGTCCAATCCGCGATGCGTGCGGCCTGCTGCATGTTGTGGGTTACGATCACGATGGTGTAATCTTTCTTCAGCGCCATGCAGAGTTCCTCTATGCGGGAGGTGGAAATTGGATCGAGGGCACTGGTGGGTTCATCCATGAGCAATACATCGGGTTCTACGGCCAGGGCCCTGGCGATACACAGCCGTTGCTGCTGCCCGCCGGACAGGCCCAGGGCGCTTTTTTTGAGCCGGTCTTTTACCTCGTCCCAGATGGCGGCGCTACGCAACGATTCCTCCACAATGGCATCCAGCTTTACTTTGCCTCGGACACCGTGGGTGCGGGGGCCAAAGGCCACGTTGTCGTACACGCTCATGGGGAAGGGGTTGGGTTTTTGAAACACCATGCCCACCCGCTTGCGCAGCAGATTGATGTCCATATCGCCGTAAATGTCCTGCCCATCCAAGGCGATCTTGCCCTGGATGCGGCAGCCCTCGATCAGGTCGTTCATTCGATTAAGTGTCTTAAGCAGGGTGGATTTGCCGCAGCCGGAGGGGCCGATCAGCGCGGTAATTTCCCGCTCATGGATATCCATATGTACGTCTTTGAGCGCCTGTAAATCCCCATAAAATAAATTGAGATTTGAGATGTGTATTTTTTGCATAGTTACCCCTTTGCAATACGCTTGGCAATGGAGCCGGACAGCGTGTTGATCCCAAACACCACGATCAGCAGCACAACAGCGGTGGCGTACGCTTGATCCACGTACAGGCCTTCGCTTGCCAGCGCAAACATGTGCACCGACAGCGTGCGGCCCGAGGAAAGTATACTTTTGGGGAAGCTAGCCACGGTGCCCGCCGTATAGAGCAGCGCCGCCGTTTCTCCCACGATGCGGCCCACCGCCAGGATCACCCCCGCCAGGATGCCGGGCGCAGCCGAGGGCAATACGATACGGAACACCGTGCGCAATCTGCCCGCGCCCAAACCAAATGCCCCCTCCCGGTACAGGTCGGGCACGGCTTGCAGCGCTTCCTCGGTGGTGCGCAATACCAGCGGCAGGATCATCAGGGCCAAGGTGAGGGCCCCGGCTAGTATAGAGAAACCCATCTTAAGGGCGGTGACAAAAAATAGCAGGCCAAATAAGCCGTAAATGATGGACGGGATGCCTGCCAGGGTTTCCGCCGTGATACGAATCAGCGCCACCAGGCGGCTGCCCCGGCGGGCGTATTCCACCAAATACACCGCCGCAAACACCCCCAGGGGCAAAGCGATGGCCAAAGACACCGCCGTCATGATCAGCGTGTTGACGATAGCCGGCAGCATCGAAACATTCTGTGTAGTGTACTCCAGCTCAAACAACTCGGGCCGCAGATGGGGTACACCCTGGATCAATATATACCCAACAACCAGGGCCAGGGAACCTAATGTAAGCGCCGCGGCTCCGACAACCAGCCAGCGCAGCAGTCGTGCCGTCATGCCAACATCCTCCTTTTCAGCATCCCAAAAAACAGGTTGATGAGCAGGATAAACACAAACAGAACGACTGCTGTGGCCACCAGCGCTTCCCGGTGCAGGTCGGCCGAGTATCCCATTTCTAGGAATACATTGGTGGTGAGCGTCCGCAGCCCCCTTACCAGGCCCGCAGGCATACGCGCCTGGTTGCCGATGACCATGGCCACAGCCGTGGTTTCGCCGATGGCCCGGCCCGCGCCCAGCACGATGCCTGCCAACACCCCAGACTTGGCGGCGGGCAATTGCACAAAAAACACGGCCCGCTCATGGGGCGCGCCCAGGGCAAGGGCAGCCTCGTAATACGTTTCGGGCACGGCCCGCAGCGCGGCTTCGGTTACGGTGATCACCGTGGGCAAAATCATCATGGCCAGCAAGGTGGAGCCGCTTAGCAGGCTGTATCCGTTGCCGCCGAACCATTGGCGTACCGTGGGTACGATCACGATCAACCCAAAAAAACCGTATACCACCGACGGAATGCCCGCCAGCAGCGACACGGCGGGCTTCAGCACACGATACAGCCGTTGGGGGCAAAACCGGGCCAAATAAATGGCGGTGAGCAGCGCCACGGGCGTGCCCAACAGCAGCGCGTATCCGGTGATGTAGATGCTGCCCAGAATCATGGGCAGGATGCCAAAGATGCCGTTCATCGGCTTCCATATCTGGCCAAACAAAAACTCAAAGAAGCCGATCTTGGCCATCCCTGGAAAACCGCCCCCGAATAAAAACAAAGAAATAAGCAAAACCGCAAGCACAGAAACGCAGGCGGCGCTTAGAAACACCGCCCGCATTGCCTTCTCGCGAAAGGCATTTGTTTTCATTGGACATCCGCCCAATCCGTGATTTCGCCTACAAAGATGGCGCGCACGGAATCCTTTTCAACGCTGTCTACCGGGTTGTCCAGGTTCACGATCACCGCGATGCCGTCGATGGCGATCACCGTGGCGGTCAGTTTCTCCAGCTCACTCTCCCGCAGCGCACGGGAGGCCATGCCGATGTCGCAAATGCCGTCGATGGCGGCTTGCATGCCGATGCTGGAATCGCTCTGCTGGATCTCCAGATTTACTTCGGGATTCAGCGCCACATAGGCTTCCTTCAGGCGCTCCATCACCGGGGTTACAGACGAGGACCCGGCCACAACCACCTTGCCCGATGCCGAACCGGCGTAGGCGGGGGCATCGTCAGCCACCGCGATATAACCGCTGGCTTCCACCACGGCTTGGCCTTCCGCCGAGAGGATGAAACCAATGAAATCCTGGGCGGCTTCGCTTACGTTGTCGCCCACGGCGATGTTAAAGGGGCGGGAGATTTTGTATTCGCCGGACTTGATGGCATCGGTGGTGGCCGCCGCGCCGTCCACGGCCAGGGCCTTTACCGTGTCGTTCAGGGAGCCCAGGGACACGTAGCCGATGGCGTTGGGATCGCTGGCTACGCCGGCAAGCATCACCGATGTGGAGTTGGTGATGATGGCTTCGTCGGTGGTCATGTCCATGTTTTGGCCTGCGTCGTTCCTTACCTGGACGCCAAGCAGCTCGATGAACGCGCCCCGTGTGCCGGAACCATCCTCACGAGAGATAACGGTGATTTCCGCGGCGGACGCAAGGGCCGGGACAACCAAGAGAGACAGCGCAAGAACCAGAATGATGCTTTTCTTCATTTTTTTCTCCTCCTTGTTTTTGTGACAAGGATAGGATAACAAGGGATTGTACGGTATACATATGGGGAATGTAAAGAGTTTGTAAATTAAGGGTATGGACACGACGCGCAGGTTAAATAAAATCCAGTACCGAAAAGGGTAATTCGCGCGCATTAGGGTCGCGGCCATGGCGATAACGTGAGTGTTTTCGCGAGTTTCGCTGGTTCCCTTTCGCTCGACAAAGTGATACAGCTCATCGATTTCAAGCGTATGTTCTTTTTCGGGGAGTTCATCTGTTTTTTTAATCCAGTTGTACACGTTGACTTTGCTGAACCCGAAAACCTTGCCTACACCCCGACCACTTGCACCAGCGTAGTAGGTTTTGATCGCCTGTTGCCGCACCTCTTCCGGGATTTTACGTGTTTTCGGGTCCAGGGTGTAGTATTTTCCGCATTGCGGGCAACAACGCATGGAGAGGGCAATGATTGTGAGAATTCGACATAGGGAGATGAGGGAAGGGGCGGGCTATCGCAACGAGCTATCAACTTTTAGTTCCCCGCATAAAAATTTATTTTTCGAACGATTAGTTTTGAAAATAAAATTGCCTAGAAGCTGCCTGCTCCAGAAGATAAACAGATGAGCAATAAACAAAAATCCCCGCAAGCCTTGATGCTGCTGGGATTTTCGCTATGACCCATCCGCGACTCGAACGCGGGACACCTTGATTAAAAGTCAAGTGCTCTGCCAACTGAGCTAATGGGTCATGCTGCAAAACCGCTTGGATATAATAGCATGGGGTGTGCGGAAAGTCAATATCAAAACCCGGCATCGTTATGCATTGATGCCGGGCTTTTTTGCTATTTGTTTACCTATAGGGCGCGATAAAGGCTTCCACGATCTCCGGATACCACCAGGTTACGTTGCGCCTGTCCATGACGCCGAAACCTTCGTTGTTCGCAGGCGTTATCTGTATTCCGTTGTCCCACCAAATCACGGGCACACCGTGCTCGGCGGCTTTGCCTGCATAGTGGGCGGCCCATTCCACGCGGGACTCCAGATTGCCCTTTTCCACGCTGCCGCATTCGCCCATCACCACAGGGATACCCTTGGAGAGGAAGAACCGATCCAGCCGCCGGAACAGAGCGTCGATCTCCCTGGCCACGCTGGAGGTAAAGATGTTGTCCGGCGCTTTGGTGTTTAGGGCAAAGTTATACGGCGTGTAGGCGTGAACCGAAACGATCACCCGGTCGTCCTCCGGCAATACAAACCCTCTGAGGGCTACTTCGTCCGCCGAGGCGGCGATGGTGGGCACCAGGATGTAGCGTTGGGCGTTGTGGCCCTCGGTGTCGCGGACAGCCGCCACGATCGCGGCGTTCCATCGGTTGAGCACATCCCGGGCTTCCGCCGTGCCGCCCGACCATTCCTGGGGTGTGCCTTTCATGCGCGGTTCGTTCATGGTTTCGAAAAGCAGCTTTTCGGAGTAACCGCCAAAGCGCCCCGCAATCTGCGTCCACACCGCGATCAGTTTGCCCTCTACCGATTCGTAGTTGTCGTAGGAGGGGAAGTGCCAATCCTCGTGGTGCAGGTTGAGGATCACGTAAAGCCCGTTGTCGATGCCGTAATCCACGACTTCCTGCACACGATCCATCCACGGTTCGTCGATCTTGTACTCGGGCGCGGGCCCGATGTGGGCTTCCCATGTCACGGGAATACGGAATGTGCTGAACCCGGTATCGGCCAGCAGCTTGACCATTTCAGGGGTGGTTACGGGATTGCCCCAAGCCATCTCGCATTGGGCTGGTGTTCCTAGCCTGGAACATATGGCATCCAGCGTATTGCCCAAGTTCCAGCCGGCGCCCATACCGGCCAGTAGTTCCTGGGCGGATAGATCCCTGAAATCCATCATTCTTGATTTTTCGTCCAGTTGGCCGTACACAACGGCGGCGGGCAGGGGCGTAGGTGCTGGTTCCGCCGCCGTTGGTTCGGTTTTGCTGGACCCTTTTACCTGAAATAGTTGTTTAGCGCGTCTTGGAACAGCAGCTTGTTCTCTTCGGCAAACTGGGCGGGGGTCTTTTCGCCGGCAATCAGCGGCCCTAAGATGCCGCTGGCAACGCCCAGGTTGTCCCAAAGGTCTACGGTGATCCGCCGGGCCATCATTTCGGCGTACTCAAAGTTGCGTTCGGTCATGTAGCAGTCCATGGACCATTCCAGGTCTCCGGCCAGGACCAGATCGTCACCGTACCAGTGGAAATAGTCATACATCACGTCGTACACAAACCGCGGGTCTTCTACGCCTCTGGGAATAAAGTAGTAGTTATCGCTGGGTACGCTAAAGAAGTTGGTGGCGTCGTCGCCCTGGGGGCCCCTGGGCCACGGCACCACGCCGATCTCAAAGGGCAAGGGCCTCTCCGGGCCGCCGCCCTGGGCGTTAAACAGCCAGTCCGCGCCTACCCAGAAGGCGGACTTGCCTTCGGCATACAGGTTGTTGTTGATCTCCCAGCCGGACTCATCCCAGGGGCGGGCGGTTCTATCCACATTGTACAGGTTGTAGATAAACTCCAGCACCTCGATGGTGGCGGTGGAGGTAAGGGTCTCCTGGGGCCCGCCAGCAATCGTAGTGCCGTTGGAGAACAGCAGGCTGGTGAGCATATTGGTCCAGTAGCCGCTCCAGCCGTACACGTCGATCTCCCCATCGCCGGTGGTGTCCTTGGTAAGGATGGTGAGGTACTCCCGCCATTTGTCCCAAGTCCATTCGCCGCGGTCATACAGATCCTGGGGATTCTCTAGGTTGTTTTCTAGGATCATGTCCATGTTAAACGCCAGCACATACGTGCGCAGCGCGGTCACCGGCGAGGGCGTAAACAGCACATTGCTGTCGATGCCCGGAATGCTTAGGTACTTCATCACGTTTTGATCGCCAAATATGTCGGTGTCTTCCAGCCCCATCTCTTGCAGCGTTACGCCCAGATTGCTCAGCGCGGCGGGGATGCCGAATTGCACATCGGCCATGTACACATCCGCGTCGGGCGCTCCGGCCATGATGGAGGTGGAGATGCTCTCTTGCACGCCATCCCAGGTGAAGTTCTCAAACCGGATCTCCACATTATACTTTTCTTCTACGGCGCGCAGGTTGTCGAGCCTCATCTGCGCGACGAGGGGGTCACTTAGGCCGGCGTCGTCGTAGATATCGGTGTGCCTGGAATCGTAGAATATCTCATACCAGGTGGCGATGGTGATGATGCGCTTGCCATCGGCGTTGTACCTTGCATGTTCGGCGTAAACGACAGGGGCCGCCAGGGCCAGGATCATCAATGTGGCCAACAGGATGCTAATCAAACGTTTCATAGCTATACCTTCCCTTTCTTAATATTTACATTACTGTGCCGTACCCATGGTTACCTTGATTACCACAAGGGCCTCGCCGGTGTCGCCTACATAGAACTTGTCTAAGAGGGTCTCCAAGTCGTCGGTGCCAAAGGAGGCCACGATGTCGTCGTAGCTAAACTGGGCTACGCCGTCGCCCGCCACAAAGGCAGCTACCTTGGCCCAACCTACGACATGACCATCGGTCCAGCTCTGGAAAACCAGCTCGGGCACGCTGTCGCTCTCGTAGGTTACGGTGACGACTGTGCCGGGGGCAAACCAGGCCCCATCAATGGGACCGTCGTTTTTTGCCGCGTCCATGGCCACAGCCTGGCCCCAGCCGCCATCGGTCGTACCTTCGGCGCCCTCGATCACAAACTCATCGGCTACCGTTACAAATTCTGGGGGAGGCGGGGGCACATACTGGCCAACAAGCACCTTCAGCACGGTCAGAGCCTCGCCGGTGTCGCCCACATTGAACTTGTCAAAGTAAGTCTCCAAGTCGTCGGTGCCAAAGGAGGCCACGATGTCGTCATAAGCAAATTGCACGACACCGGGGGCTCCGGCAAAGGGGGCCACCTTGGCCCAGCCGTTAGGGTTGCCGTCCGTCCAGCTCTGGAAGATCACCTCGGGTACGCTGTCGCTTACGTACAACACCACGACCACCGAGCCGGGGGTGAACCAGGCGGGATCAACGGGGCCGTCATTTTTCATCGTATCCATGGATACGGCCTGGCCCCAGCCGCCCCCGGAAGCGCCTACAGCGCCCACGATCTCAAAGACGTCGGCGATGTCTACTAAGGGCAATAGAACGATGGCCTCTTCCTCTTCGGCTTCTTCCTCATCGTCGGCAGCAACCACGGGCGCGGTTTCTACAGGCGCTGTTGCCATGCCCACGGTTACTTTGGTTACGGTAAGGGCTTCGCCGGTATCGCCTACATTGAATTTATCAAAGAAGGCCTCAAAGTCGTCGGTGCCAAAGGCCTCTACGATATGATCATAGTAGAACTGCGCCACGCCCTCTTCCCCCGCAAAGGGAGCCACCTTGGCCCAGGCCACGGGATTGCCGTCGGTCCAGCTCTGCCAGATAATTTCCGGCGCCTTTTCGCTCTCGTATTCCACGGTGATCACCGTGCCGGGGGTAAACCATGCAGCATCCACGCTACCGCCGTTTTTGGCGGTATCCATGGATACGGCTTGGCCCCAGCCGCCGGATGTGGAGCCGGTTGCGCCTTCGATCTCAAAAGCGTCAGTTACTTCTACCGCAGGGGGCAAAACGATGGCTTCTGCTTCTTCCGCCTCTTCTTCCTCATCGCCAGCTTCGGGCGCGGAGGGCAAAGCGCCAACGGCCTGGCCCACGGTTACCTTAAATACCGTAAGGGCATCGCCGGTGTCGCCCACGTAAAACTTGTCAAAGAAAGTCTCGAAGTCGTCGGTGCCAAAGGAGGCCACGATATCGTTATAGCTGTACTGGGCAATGCCTGCGCCTGCTGTAAAGGGGGTTACCTTGGCCCAGCCGTTGGGGTTGCCGTCGGTCCAGCTTTGGAAGATCACCTCGGGCGCACCGGTGCCTTCGTACAACACGGTGATCACCGTGCCGGGGGTAAACCACGCGGCATCCACGATGCCGTCGTTCTTTACGGTATCCAAGGTGACTGCTTGGCCCCAGCCGCCGGGGGAGGAACCAGCCGCGCCTTCGATCGTAAACTCATCGTTTACGACGGCAAGGGGGGGCAGGGGCACACCAACCGTCACTTTGATTACGGTAAGGGCATCGCCGGTGTCGCCCACGTAGAACTTGTCTACAAAGGCTTCTAACTCATCGGTGCCAAAGGCGGCCACGATGTCTTCATAGCTGAATTGGGCGATGCCATTGCCCAGGGCAGAGGGGGCAACTTTGGCCCAGCCGGAGCCGTCGGGCGCGCCGTCGGTCCAGCTCTGGAAGATGACCTCGGGCAGGCTGACGCCATCATAGGCCACGGTCACCACTGTGCCGGGCGCAAACAGCGCGGCATCCAGGGGGCCATCGTTTTTGGCGGCGTCCATGGTTACTGCCTGGCCCCAGCCACCAGCTGAAGATCCGGCCGCGCCTTCGATCACAACCTCATCGGCTACGGCAAAAGGCGGCGGGTAACCCTGGCCATAACTCACCTTGATTACGGTAAGGGCCTCGCCGGTATCACCCACGTTAAACTTATCAAAGAAGGCCTCAAAATCGTCGGTGCCAAAAGAGGCCACGATGTCGTCGTAGAAGAACTGGGCCACGCCACCTTCCACAATGCGCGGGGCTACTTTTGCCCAGCCATTGGGGTTGCCGTCGGTCCAGCTTTGCCAGATCACCTCGGGGGCGCTTTCGCCGTCATACGCCACGGAAATCACCGTGCCGGGGGTGAACCAGCCGGGCTCGATTGTGCCGTCGCTGCGGGTGGTTTCCAGCGATACAGCCTGGCCCCAGCCGCCCGGTGTGGAGCCTGTGGCCCCCTCGATCACGGCTTCGCCTGCCAGGGTGTACAGGGCCGTGGGGCCGCCCTGCTCGTCAAAGCCCTCTGGCGGGTTAAACACGGCGTCCGCATCCACGGGCAGCGCGTTTCCGTCCCCGTCCAAAAACTCGATGGACAGCAGGTACATCAGGGTCGGCTCCTTTGTAGAAGAGAAGCCGTTGTCTACCTTTTTGTTGAGGATAAAGAAATTATGTGCGCCGGGCACAAAACGTTTTGCGTCCGTATCCAGGGTTACCTTGGCGGGGTTGGGGTTCTTGGTGGCCAAGAATACAGACCAGGGGCTTTTGGTTTCCTCTCTGTCCGGGCCACTAAAAACAAGGATTTCGCCCGAAACCGCGTAAAAGTCACCGCTGGGATGTTCGGTGGCGATCATCACCTGCATGGTGAGCAGATCGGCCACTTTGTCGCCCAGCAGGCTGGAGGCGTCGATCACCACGTAGGGGGCCGCATCACCGGCCGAGGTGATCTTTACTGCCATGCCCTCGCCGTACTCCACCAGTTCCATGGCGGTATCGGGCGAGGCGTCCACCGGTGTGGTGTAAAGCGCCAGGAAATCGATGTTGCCGTTTGCAAAATCGATGCCTTCGCCCTGCGCTCCCATGGGGAGGGCGATGAGCAGCGCGCAAAGCAGCACAAACAACATCGATGCGCCCAGGTTCCTATTGTGTTTCATTGTGTCTCTCTCCTTTTCAGCTTTTTTTGAAAACCATAAGTTATCCCACAATGCCGCTGCGCTCCACCCCCTCAATAAACCGTTTTTGCAGCAATACATACAGCGCGATGATGGGTATGATCATAAGCACGATGCCTGCGTACACATAAAGCATGGAGATAGACGGATCCAAGATACGATCCAAATTGCTGATGCTGGCCTGCAGGCTCGTAATCTTTTTGCTGAGCACGATGTCCGGGCTAATCAGGAACAGCCTGGCAAAAAACGTATCGTTGTACTGCCACACCAGCGAAAAGATGGCCACCGTAATCACCGCGGGCATGGCGTTGGGCATCATGATGCGCAGGTAGGTATAGGCCGTGCCCGCGCCGTCGATTTCGGCGGCTTCTTCAATCTCTTTGGGCAGCCCGCGGAAAAATTGCGTAAAGATATAGATATACAGGCCCGAGCGCAGCCCCGAGCCAAACAAAGTCATGATCACCATGGGGTAGGGGGTGGTGAGCAGGTTCAGGCCCCGCCCGCCGTTGAACAAACCCACGATTCCCAATGGGTTGAAGTTTTGAAATGTCATGTACAGGGGCAACATCACCGAGTGGGAGGGGATCACAATCATGATCACCACACAGGCAAACGCCAGGTTTTTGAAGGGGAAATGAAAGCGGGCAAAACCGTACCCCACCAGAGAACATACCAGCACCTGCAAAATGGTGACGACCCCCACGTACACCAGCATGTTGAGCAGCACGTTCCAGTAATCCATGCGCATAATGGCCAGCCGGTAACGCTCCAGCGTAGGCGCTTGGGGGATCAGGTACACGATGGGGCTGTACTTATCGGCATTAGAGAAAAAGGAGTTGGCCACAATGCCAATCATGGGCCCCAATATCACGTAGGAGATGCCCGCAATCAGCGTAAAGCGTACCAGCTTAAACAGCCAGGATTTTCCGATGCGTATGGCCCGTTGCTTTTCATTTTCGAGCTGCCGATTGCCGCGCAGGCCAGCCCATTTTTGTTTGCCTTGGGTGATCATATGCACAATGGCCCCTCCCTTCTATAAGTGGAATCCCTCCACCGCAGTGGCGGGGGGATTCGGGTCAGTTATGATAGTGCGTCCGCTTGGAGATGGCAGAACTCACAAAAAACAGCAGCGTACATACCAGCAGCATGCTCACCAGGCTAATCACCGAACCCAGGGGATAGTTGTGGAACTCAAATATGGTACGGTAAGATAACTCCACCACCTGGCTGCGGGTAAAGGAATCTACCACCGTGTACACGATATTGGTGACGATCAGGGGCAATACCAGGGGGAAGGTAACCTTCCAAAAGGTTTCGTAGGATGTGGCGCCCTCGATTTTTGCCACCTCGTACATGGCCGGTGAGATGGACTGCAGGGCCGCGATAAAAATCACCAACTGTACCCCCGAGGCCGTGATGATGTAGTTGATCCGGGTCACCGCACCCACCACATAGTCCAGCAGCCCGGCGGGCAGCGCCAATTCCCGCAGCATGTACAGGTAATAGCCAATATTCACCGAACCCGAGGTAGAGGCCTCCACGATATCGGCGGCCATGGGGCTCATGCCACCCATCATCATGGCCCGCGCCATGCTGATGGCCGCGGCGATGGCTTCCGAATTGAGGATCACAGGCAAAAAGAAGATGGCGCGGGCCATGGTGCGCCCCTTAAACTGCTGGTTGAGCAGCAGGGCCATAAACAGGCTCAAAAAGATGATCAGGGGCACGTCGATCATCATGTCCAGAATAGAAACGGTAAGGTCCTGCCGGAAGGAACCGTGGGCGCTCATGGCAAAGATATAGTGCCTGAGCCCGGCAAAGGACAGCGTAAACCCCGCCCCCTGGCCCAGGGTCACGTCGGATATGCTAAACTGCACCGTTTGGATCAGGCTGCGCAAATAGAACGCCACAAACCCAACCAGGAAGGGCGAGATAAACAGCAGGCCGGTCAGCTTTTTTTTGTGTGAGATCCTCACAGTCCACCCTCCCTCACAAGCCAGCTTTTTGCCCCTACGGTGACGCCCTCGTGCCTGCGCGGGCTATCGGCATGATTGATCCACAGTTGGGCGCCGCTTTCATAGGTTACGCGCCGGAGGCCCCCGGGCAGTATCTCGTGATTGGCCATAATGCTGCCGGATACCGGCCCCAGCGCCTCGTTGACTTGCTGATATACCCGGATGGCCGTATCCCGCCAGTTGTTATAGGTGGTGCTGTACAGGCGGTTAAGGCCGGTGTACTTTAGGGCGCTGGAGCTTTCCCACGTAAACACAAAGTGGGGCGACGCGCCATATTCGATCAGCCGCAGAGTGAGGGCCGCCTCATCGTAGGCGTCGCTTAGGTTGATGGGCGGGCCCGCGTAGGGGATGTACCCGTGCAGCAGCATCTGGTAAAAAGGGATTTCTTCATCTACCATGTACAGGGCGTTGTGGGCTATCGGCACGTTGATTAGTTCATCGCTAAAGGGGAAGGCGTAGGCATTGCCCCCGGAGATCAGCAACCTGCCGTTGGCTTCGTCCAGGGCGTTTAAGCTGTCCAACACCACCAACTTTGCTTCCTCACGGTTGATGTAGCCGGTGCGTTTCCGGTCGGAATGCAACACATCGCCTAGGTCGCGTAGGGATACGCCACCCAGGTCATATCGGCCAAACCCACGGTTAAACTGATCCACATGGCGCCGCAGAAAACGGGGGGAAAGCAGGTTAAACAAAATTTCTATGTATCCCAGGTGGGATGTGTTGTACAGCGTAACCGGGTTCACCTGCCCAAAGGCGGCCACCATGCCGCCCCCATAATAGCGGGATGTTTCCAGCTGCCAGTTATAGCGTTTGGAGAAGAAGCTAACACGCTGGAACGCCACGTCAGCATATAAGCGCCCACCCTGGGCTTCGAGCTTATGGGACAGGGCTTCCAGCTCCCTCATGCTACCCAAGGCGCGGATGGGCTGCACCCTGCTGGCCACATCGTGGTAATATCCGCGGTTGAACCAGCCTTGGTAATTCACCACTTGGTTTTGGACGCCGTTTTCCGCCAGGTCATCCACGATGCGGTGGGCATCGGCATAGGTGGTCATGGGGTTCTGGCCCGCATAAGACACGCCCAAAAAGAACTTTTGCCCCATCACGCTGCCCACCAGATCCATGTAAAAGGGGACATCACCCGCCTCGGACTTTGTTTTGAACGTGCCAGATTGCTCCAGCTTCTCCCGCACATAACGGGCCATGCCGGCGTACCCGGCGTATTCCGGCGTCAAAAAGCTGTAGCGCACCCGCAGGTAAGCGTCGGTGATGTGCTGTTCTACAACGGGCAGCTCGGCCTCGTTGCCCGTGGAACCAAACATGGCCAAAGACGCACTGCCCCGCAACACAAAGGTGGGGTACACATAATTGTAGGAGTTGAGTTTGCCCGCGATGCTGGCGGTGAGCAACGTCAGGGTCTCGCCGGATTCTACCTCGGCCAGTATGTCGCCCCCGGCTTCCCGGTGGATGCCAAAGTAGGGGAGGCGGGCCGGTTCGGTATTGCCCAGGGTTACGTAGGTGTCGGCCATGGGATCCAGCCCGTAGATGTACTGCATATAATCCTCGGCATGGGTTTTCCCGTTGTTAAACCGGATCAGGGAGCCGGAGCCGTTGGGCACCACCATATAACCCCGCTCGTCGCCCCCACCGGCGGCAAAGGAGCGCAACATTTGGATGCGAAACACCTTGCCTCCGCCCGATTCCGTGATTTCCCTTACCGGGATGGAAACCACCAGGGCGTCATCTTCCAGCCGGTACTCCAGCGGCACGGTAAAACTTAGGGGCACCGCACCCTCCACCCCCGAGGCGGACATGTCGGCCACAAAGTCCTCTTCGGTATAACCCGCTTCGGTAAAAGAAGCGTTGAGCCTGCGCAGGGTGGCCTGGCCCCTGCTGCCGTCGTTCAGCTGCAAAAAGCCATCGGCCTCCGTTGAGGGCAGGTAACGCATAAACACGCCGGTTCCGTCGGCGCCCATCAGGTCGGTGAAGTGCCGCAGGCGTTCTTCGCTGATGTACACGGGCACGATGCCCGTGGGGCTGGCCAAATCGCCAAAAGAGTAAGTGCACCGCAGGCCATAGGCCAGGGATTCAAACCCAAACTGGCCCAAGGACACGGAAAAATCGTAGGAGTTGTACCGGCCTGGCAAGCGGTTGGCGTCAAAATACTCCACGATCAATTGGGACATCAGGATGGATTTGTTTACGCCTCCCGCCACGGGATCACTCATGGCTTCGATAGGATTGGTGTAAGCGATGGCGCCCGTACGTTTGTCGTACACCGCCACATTGGCGGTCTTTTGATCCACATACAATTTCAATAAATCATTTTCGGCGGCAAGCGCCATGCCGGGCACATCGGGCGTATCCTCGGGCAGGGGGGCAAAGGGCTGCCCCAACGCCACGGTATAGGGCTCGGGCAACAGGGCCTTAAAATCATCGTGCAGACGGAAATGGAAAAGCTGGTACAACTGAAAGGCAAGCACACCCAAAAGGGCCGCCCCACATAGGGCCAGCAGGAATTTCTGCGCCGGGCGCAGCCTAAGCCGAGTTTTTTTCTGCCTTACAGTTGTTTTCATCATATCTCCTAATACCGGAACACAAGCTCGGTGTAGATGCTGTAGCCAAAGATGTAGATTTGGTTGATCAGATCATAGATCAATACCGTAATAAAGATTAGGATCAGCATCGCGATAAAGGTTAAAAGCAGGGTCACCAATGTTTTGGCCAGGGTGTAGTTGTGCACCGTCATGATACCCATTAGGATCAGCACGGCGCTCCACGTGATGCCAAAGCCTATGGTAAAGTAATAAAACGCTTCCTCCCCGGCGGCAATAACTTGGGAGAGGGCCGTGGCCGGCAAATACAGGGCGAGCAGGGGCAGCAGCGCGTACCCGGCCACCGTGATGATATCTTTAAACCGGCCCTCGCCGTTCATCAGGCAGGTCACAGACCAATTGCCCACACAAAACAGGCCAAAGAGCACAAACACGCCGGACAGCTCCATCAGCGCGTCTATCGAGCGGGGATTGGTGTCGTTTACAATAAAGCTGGCGTAGATCCGGTTGATGGTAAAACAAAAACTAAACAGCATCACACAGATCAGCGCGATGGGCACACTGCCCCGCTCCCGGTGCCGTATCTCGTAAAAGGCGTCGGCCGGGTGGCTGAGCACACGCTTTAGGTAATAAAACTTATCCCGCGAAAAGGCGTTAGTCACCCATCAGCCCTCCTTCCGTGTTGGTTTTGCCCCGCTTTTGGATCTTGGACACGGCAAACCACGCCCCTGCCAGCAGTGTGACACCGGTGAGCGCGTAGGGCATATTGGAGCGCAGCAACTCGTTGCGGTGGCGCTTAAAGGCTATGGAATAATACGTGCGGTTTTTGCCCAGGGCCAGGTACTTCATGGCGTTTACATTGTCGCCCGAGGTTAAGTAGGCCTTGCCGATGCCCACGTTGGCAATCTCTAAGTTCTCGTTGAGCAGCAGCACTTCCTGCCATTTTTCCACGGCCAGGGCCTCGTCGCCGTCGTAGCGCAGGCCGATGGCCTCGTTGATCAGCGCGCCGTAGCGGGTGGGCTGGAACGTAATCAACTCGTTGCGGTTGGCATCCAGGGCGATGAGCCGGTCGTCTAGGGCGGCGATGGCCACCGGCTGCCGGAAGGCGCCGGCCTGGGCACCCAAGCCGCCGAATACGTACAGCAGATTGCCCTCATGATCATAGGTAAAAATACGCCCCCGGCGGGAGTCAAGCAGGGAATAGATGCCCTTGCCCTGGTATGTCACGTCTATGATGTAGGAGGGCCCGGAGTAGGGGCTGTCGCTGTAGATATTCCACAGGTCGCCGCCCAAGTTCTCGTTTTCGCCGGTGCGGATCACATCCTCGCCCTTGGGGTTGAGCCTGCGTACCGCCTGGGTGGCTTGGGGATCGATGTTGGAAGCGTAGATAAACCCGTCTGGGTCCACGTCGATGCCGGTGAATTCCGTGGGGATAAACAACTGCTGGCGCGACCGCTCTTCCCTGGTGGAGATGGCACGCCACAGGATTTCCCAGGGTGTGATTTGCACTGCAATTGTGCCAAAAAAGCCCGTAAAATCCCCCTCCGGCACAAACACCATGATGCCCTGGAACATGCCACGGGCGATGGCATACACCCGGTCGGCATAGTCCACGGCCAGCTTCAGGGGCTTAAACACAAACCCGGCATCCAGCATTTCCGATTGGGGATCGCTGATGATCTTGACCAACTCAACCGGCTCTCCGGCTTCCAGCACTACGATGCGCATGTTCTCCGTATCGGCCACGTACAGCTGATTCGAATTGGACACCGCCACCCCGTTGGGTGAATGGAACCGGTCCTCCCGGTCCCCATTTTGGAAGGAATCGATCACCCGCACAACGCCGGTCAAGTCGTTGCGGAGCACCACGATTCGGTGGTTGCCCGTATCGGCGATGTACACCAGCCCATCCGGCCCCACGGCCAACCCCTGGGGGCTGGAGAAGGGCCCGATGCCCAGGGCCACGCCGGATATGCTATCCCCAGGCACATAGGGCGCCGGTGTAAACACCACGTTTTCCCAGTAATCGTATGAGTAGGAGTCGTAGGGCACGATGGTGGCGTGGGCAGTCGGGGCGCATATGAATAGCGCGATACATATCACGATGAACCGTTTCCATGTTTTCAACACGTGCCCCTCCTTTAGTTAAACTACTCCTTAATCCCCGAAGTCGTCATCGTCTCTAAAATGCTGGCCTGGCACACCAGGAAAAACGTAATCGGTATGGCGGCAATGATAAATCCAACCGCTGCCGACGCACCGGCCCGCTGTGCGCCGCCCCGGGTGATGGCCTGCATGGCGAATTGCAGGGGCTTAAGCTCCTCGCTGCGTAAGAACAAGTAGCCCGTATTGCCCCACAGGGTCTGAAATTGAAAGATGGCCAGGGTGAGCCATGCGGGTTTTACATTGGGCATAATGATCCGCCAGAACACGCTGTACTCGGTGGCCCCGTCCAGCCTTGCGGATTCCATCAGGGAGTTGGGTATCTGCTCCATAAATTGCTTCATAAGGTATAGCCCCATGCCGTAGGCGCAGGCGGGCAGTATCAGCGCCAGGTAGGTGTTGTTGATGCCCAGGTACGAGATGATCATGTAGTTGGGTATTTGGGTTACCGTCCACGAGAACATCATGGACAGCACCACTGCCGAAAACAGCATATTCCTGCCGGGGAAACGGTGCTTGGCCAGGGGATAGGCCGCCAGGGAGGCGCAGATCACATGGCCCACCGTGCCGCAGCCGGTGATGATAATTGTGTTGAGTATGTAGCGGGAGAAGGGCACCCAGGAGTCGTTCATCAAAATAAACAGATCGGTAAAGTTCTCTAACGTGGGGTTGCGCACGAAAATTTGGGGCGGGAATTGAAAGATTTCGTCCAGGGGTTTCAGGGCGTTGTTAACGATCATCACCAGAGGAAGCACCATAAAGATGCCGCAAATAAACATCAGGAAAAACAGCAGGCCGTTGCCCGCAGCTGAGCGGTTTACTTGCTTTTCCCGGCGGAAGGCGCTCTTAAACGACCTCCAAAGACTGCGCTTTTGGCTGCGCCGGGGCGGTTTTCTGTGGGCGGACAACGTTGTATTCATCATCAATCACCCACCCTTTTTAACAGGCGCTGCACGACTTTATTCGTGCCCACCATCAGGATAAACAGTATGGTGGCGATGGCCGATGCATAGCCCATGTCAAAGCGTGTGCCTCCCCCGTAGTCCAACAGATGGGTTACGATGGTGGAACCCGCGTAGTTGATGGACGGGTTACCCGCCAGTTGCAGCGAGATATCTGCCACGGCAAAGGACAGGGTGATCTGCATCACGGCCCCGAACATCAGCTGGGGTTTCATGGCGGGCAGGGTTACGAACCACAGTTCCTGCCAGCGGTTGCCTACGCCGTCGATGGCTGCTGCTTCATATAAGTTCTTGTCTACGGTTTGCAGGCCCGCAATAAAGGCCAGGAAGCCGGTGCCTAGGCTCAGCCATAGCTGTACCACAATCAGCATGGGCAAAATGTACTTTTCGGTTTTCATCCACAGGGTGGCTTCCTGCATCAGGTCAAAGCGCATCAGCAGGCCATTCAGGTAGCCATAGCGGTCGTCGGAAAGGATAGGGCTCCAAATCAGATACGCCTGGCCGGAGATGGACGGCGCATAGAATACCAGCGTTAACAATGCCCGGAGCTTGCCCTTGAATTCATTGATAATCCAGGCAAACAGCAGACATAACAAGTAACTCACCGGGCCGGTGATCAGGGCAAAAATCAGCGTATTTTGAAAACCCTGCATAAACAAATCGTCTTCCAATAGGAGGCGGATGTAGTTGCCCCAGCCCACCCATTGAGGCGTTTCCAACATATTAAAATGCGTAAGGCTCAGCCCCATGGAGGCCAGCACCGGCAGGATGGTGAACAGGAAAAACAGCACAAAAAACGGGGCCAGCATGGTATAGGATATTTTGCTTTTTTTGATTTGTGTCCACAGGGGTTCTTTGATTTGTTTTGTCTTCATCAGCCATCCTCCTTTCTATTACGGTCTTGTGCTCCTGTGGGGGTGAATGCAAGCCGCTTAATCCGTCATTGCGAGCGTAGCGAAGCAATCCAGTTAAAGAATCGAATCATACAAGTCTTTCCATTCGGGGTTCATGCGCTCAATCAAAGCCATTTTCTTTTTCCTCGAACCACCTTTTATCTGCTTTTCGCGCTCTATAGCTGAAACGATACTACCGTATACCTCGTAATAACCCAACTTATCGATTCCATATTTCGAGGTGAAACCCTCTCTTAGTTTATGTTTGTGTTCATATACTCGCTTCACTAAATCTGAAGTGACCCCTGTGTATAGCACTCCATTTCTCTTGTTAAAAAGGATATAGACATAACCGCGTTTTTCGTTACTCATCTGCTCTCGTACCTTTTCTGGATTGCTTCGCTGCGCTCGCAATGACGGATGAAGGGGCTGGTCACTCCAACGGCAGCCCAAACTCGGCGCGCTTGTGGCGTATCTCGTCGTTGATCAGTATGACTTTATCTGTTAGCTCTTCCCGGGGCGAGGGCATTTGTTTTGCGCCTGCGGGGCGGTCGGTTACCGGGGTGGTCACAGCGTAAAAAGCATTATTCACATTGCGGTACGAAAAATACCCGCCGGGCACCTGGGGAATGCCCCTTACGCTTTGGAATTGGGTGCGCAATGCCCTATGATCGGCCACCGACCAGGGCAGCATGTCAAAAGCTTCTAGATTGGCCGTGGGTACGCGGGCCGAGGAACCCATCAGGCTCTCCATTTCCCGGCCAAAAAGGGTTTGGGTTTCGGCCGAAGTCCACCACTTCATAAATTCCCAGGCAGCTTCTTTTTTGGTGGACATGTTCATCATTACGCAGGCGCCGGTATTGTTGACCACCGCGCCCGGGCCGGAGGTGGCGCCTGTGTTGCCGGTCATGGCGCCGCCATAACTGGACACGGTGCGGTTGATGCTGCCGTCTGCCTGCACGGTGCCGGGCACAGGGGCAAAACCCCACATGCCCTTTAGATCGGGCGCGGATACCTGGAAGTTGTTAAAGGTGGTGTAGTCGGCGATGATGATGGGCGTCTCGCCCGTGCGGAAGCGTTCTTCCACGCTGGTGCCCCTGTCCAGCTTGTAATCGGTATAAAACTCCGTGTAGATTTTAAAGGCGTTGATGGCCTGCTCGCTGTCCAGGGCCGAACGGGTGGCGTTTTCGTTATAATACTCGCCGCCGTTTTGATACAGCAGCATGGCGAATATCTGCTCGCTGGGCAGCATGCCAAACTCCATCATGTTTTTGGCCAGCACCGCCATGGCTATTTTTACGTCGTCCCAAGTATCGGGCACTGCCAGATTTAACTCAGATAAAATGTCTTTGCGGAAAAACATCATGGGGAACACCTGGGTTTCGGGCAGCGCGTAGGTGGCTCCCCCGAATTCAAAGGAGGCCATGGCGCTTTCGTCAAAGCGCTGGCGAACCTGAGGTAGGTCGGGGAACTGGCTCAGATCGGCCACAGCGTTGCGCAATCCGTAGTTCATGGGCAGTTCGTTGGATACTTGCAGCGCCACATCGGGCCCCTGGCCAGCCAGCGTGGCTTGCAGCAGGGTGCCCATATCCACCAGCATCACGTTGACGTTGATGTTGGAGTAAGGGGTAAAGCGCTCATCAATCATCGCCTTGATAATGTTGGCCTGGTCGCGCCCGGAACCGATCCACAAAGTGATGGTATCATTATCGGCGGCTTTGGACACATTGCCGATTTGGTTATAATCGATCACGAAGGAATAAAACAGTCGGGACACTTCGTACCAAAATTTGCCGGCAAATGCGTTGCGTGGAAGCGTGGGTTTTTGATCCGGCGAATAGATTTGAATGGTATCTATTTGCAAGGGCTGGAGCATGGATTCGTTGAGCCAGGTTCCGCAGGCCCGGACATTGGCTTTAAAGGACTCCAGCACGCGGGAAAAACGTTCGCCATCTTTGATCAGGTCGTTGAGTTGATCCCGCATGGTCACCAGCACCCGCTCCCGGTCGCTGCGGCGGCCGCCCACCCGGCGTAACTCGTCGATGGTCCAATCCAGTTGATCACGCACAGCGATCAGCTCGGCGTGGAGCTCGGGCAGGCTTCGTTCGATTTGATAGTCCCGGTGCTTATCCGGCCTGGCGCCGGTCAGTCGGATCACCTTGCGGTAAATCCGGTTCAGGTCATAGATGGAATCCCGCACCATGGAGATGATTTCGGAAAACTGCCCCAATACCGCTTCCATCCGCAGGGTGTGGACGACACCAGCCTCCAAATAAAAGCGATAGAACTCACCTTCCATACCAGTCATGCCCAGGGTTTCCTGCCGCCAGTCCTGCTCGTACACAAAACCGTAGTCTTCCAGTTCAGAAAAGGGCGTGCGACCGTTGATGGTGATTTTGCGCGACACATAGGCACCCCTGCGAAAGTTTTGTTTTACGTTGAGCCCAATGTGATAATAACCGCTTTCCGGCACGGTAAAGTCCCACTCGATCCATTGGCCCGCAAAACGCCAGGGTTCGCCACCGATGGTATTGTTCAGCAATTCCCTGGGGCTGTAGGGTGTTACGGTGGGGGAGGAGGAGTCTTGCTGGGGGTATAGCATCTGCGACGAGGTGCGGATGGCATTTTGCCCGGCCAGCTCGATGAGTACGCCCGAGGTATCCCGCGCGCCCGCATCATCCCAGGCCGTCAATTGCTGGGCATAGGGCAGGGCTGGGGGCGCATTGTCCAGGATGATGCGGCGCAACAGCATGGGCTCCCGCAACGAGTGGATGGTGAGGGTGTGAGTGCCTTCGGTTAGGTACAGGGAGAGTTGCCGGGTTACAAACCCGTCGCTGTCATATAGGTAGCTTTGGATCCAGGCGGGGGATTCCACCATGCCCGGCCTTAAATCATTGCCCTGGTTGTCTTTGTTCCACACCAGGGGCACATAACCGGGGGTAGTGACCGCCGCGGCCTTGGTATTCTGCCAGATTCGGGGAAACTCGATCAGGGCCAGTTCCCGGTAGGGCAGGGCGCCGTTTAGCAAAAAACAACGCTGTATTTCCGCACCCTTGCCCTCAATGGGGTAATACAGGATGGAAAGATCATAGTACCCGGTTTCTTCTATCAACAATTCGTATTCGATCAGGGCATTTTCCGCGGTGAGGACAGCTTCGCCGTCCATGCCCTCAAAATTCGAATATATAAGGGGCGCCCCGTCTTCATCTTCCACCATGTAGCGCGTGTAGTCCATGGCGTCTACGGTGTAAGTAATGTCAGGGCGATGGGGGGTATGGGCGTCCATATAGGCCCTGAAGGTGGGGATGGAATCGTTGATGGAGTAGGCCCAAAGGATATCGTCGATGTCTGTGCGGGCCAGGGGTTGATCCGCTGATGCAGGCAGTGCCGAGAGCGCAATAAGGAGCGCACAGGCTAGGGCTCCGATTTTTTGCGATGCTCGGCTCATGGGGTGGCCTCCTTTGCGGGTAGAATCCCTCCACCGCTGTGGCGGTTCCCCTCCCTTTAGCAAGGGAGGTAGGGGAAGCAATACGACTTTGATCTTTTTTCCTTCTTGGGGTGCCCCTAGTCAATCCCGAATAGGATAGGTCTTCAAATCCGGCAGTTTGTCCAGCGTCACCACCAGCTCGTGGTTGTATACCTTATGCACCATCTCTATTTCAGTATATCTGTCCGATAGCTTTAATAGATTGCTTAACATCACAAACTCGCCGCCCCATGTGGCCCAAAATCCCCACATGGCCCCGTCCCGCAGGGCCAGATCGGGATCGATCAGGGTCCCGTTTTCTGATAGTGCCACCATCTTAGGCGGCGTGGTGTAGTTTACCGCCTTCAAAAAACGGTCCGCCTGGGAGGCGTACACCCGCTCGCCCGCATAGATGTCCTCGCCGATGATGTCCACATATGCATCGCCCGGATACCAGGCGGCATCCTGCCCGTTCCACAGCCAAATCAGATTGTTGAGCTGGTGGAGGTTGGTGAGGCGGTCATACATGATAACCCACAACTTTATATAAGCTTCAGCGCCGTGCGCACCCCACCAGAACCAGCCGCCGCTGGCTTCGTGGAGGGGCCGCCACAGAATGGGCACCCCCGCTTCCTGCAGGCACAACAACTGCTCGGCAATGGCGTCGATATCGCTCATCAGCAAATCGTAACCCTCGGGGTCATCGCCGTTTATGATGCGGGCCAAGTCGATGGTGGTCTCTTCCGTGTAAAAACCACGGTACCAGGTACCGCCTGGCTTTAGATAGGGGGTGGGCGCGTTCCAATGCCAGCAGAAAGTCACGATGCCGCCCACCTCGTCGCACTGCAATGCGCGCTCCACCGCCTTTGAAGTGGTTCCCCGGGCCACCCGGGATGGCGTGTAGTCCATCATGTCCAGCCCCAGCACAGCGGGCCGCTTGCCGGTGGCCATAAAGATCACGCCGGCTTCCGAGGCCAGTATCCCGTTGTCGCTGTACTGGCCGGATAAAATCACATTGCCGTAGGAATCGGCCAAGTAACTCATCAGGCGCTTGGCCTCATCGGTGGCGTTGGGGTTAATCAACGTGGCCGACACATCAAAGATCGATGGGTCAATGGGTTTTGATTCCGTGATGCGCAAGGCGTCCAGCAACACCCAGCCCCAGTAAGGCTCAAAGCCTATCACATGCTCGCCCTGGGTTAGAAACACACGGGACAGGATCGCATCGCCAAAGGTGGCGTTGTCGGTGATGGCCAAACCAACCCGCTGGCCATTGAGCGACACATGGTTTTCTTTGTAGCCGCCCAAACCCATGGAAACAAAATTCAGATCGTAAAAGCCTTCTTGTGGGATGGTAATGTTAAATTCGCAGCGATCCCCATCGCCTTCGAATCCTTCTAAATACCCGGTACCGGTGTATCCCGGTGTTCTGGACGCCACTTGGACCTTGCCAAACAGCGCCGCTTCCTCCGCCGGATATTCCAAGTCAATAGAAACTGATTCGGAAATCGATTTCGATTCAGCCGCAAAAATAGGCGTTGCAACCAACGCCGCCAATAGGCCCATCATAACAAGCACCAAAAAGATCGAAAAAATATAGGCTGCACGTTTCAACAGACCGCTCCTAATACGCATGTTGCGCTTCTTTGTCTTATTAGTATAGTATCACCGGCGGCATATGTCAATCATCGCGGGTGGAATTTGTGCATTTTTTCACTATCAATTTGCGCCGCTGTGCTGTCTAATAGGTGCAAGTGCATTTGCCGAAAGGTGGAAACCTTATGAACCCAAGGGACTTTGAAGCCCGGATCATGGCCCAGGCAACCCGGTATTACCGGATCGCAAAGTCGATCCTGGGTAACGACGCGGATTGCGAAGACGCCATGCAAGAAGCCATGATCAAGGCCTGGTCAAACCTTCGCAAACTCAATAACCCACAATATTTTGAAACGTGGATGTGCCGTATCCTGATCAACGAGTGCAAAACTTTGTTGCGGCGAAGCAAGCGTAGAGCCACCATTGCCCTGTCGGAAACCATCCCGTTGCCGGAACCTCCCGATCCCATGGTATGGGAGGCATTGCAAAAGATCGACATCCAGCACCGTGTGCCTCTAACGCTGCATCACGCAAACGGTTACACACTGCAAGAAGCCGCGCGCATACTCAATCTGCCGGTGAGCACTGTAAAATGGCGCATACACCGCGGCAAACAAGCGTTATCGGCTCTGCTAGAAAAGGAGATGGGCTTAAATGAAACAGTTTGAACTAAAAGACGCTTTTCCGGCAGTGCCAGCAAGTTTTGAGAGAAGGATACGGCATACCGCGTTGGAAATGGAGCAAGTGACAATGAAAAGGCAACACAAATTCAAGGTGGCGCTGGTATGCGCCTTGGTTTCCGTGGCGCTATTGAGCGTCGCAATTGCGGCCAGCCTCCAGTGGGGCGTACTGGACTTTTTGATTTATCGGGATGAAGACGGCAACCCGGTGGGGGAAGCATACCTTGCCCCCATGGTCAAAGGGGTAAACCTATTGCACCAAACCGATGATTTTTCGCTCACGGTGCATGACTACATTTGCGATGGCACGGCTCTCTCCACAGCCTGGACCTTTGACAACAAGTCGGATGAGGCGCTTTTCTTGTACCACAGCCTTACTTTGGACGGAAAATATAGAGCCGGTTTTTGGATGGGCCCTCCGTCCCAAGGCTATTACTTACCGAGCGGGCAATCCGCGGATGTTGGTGCGGTGTGGACGATTGAACCGCAGATGCAGGCCGGTGAAACACTTACAGCGACTTTAGAGTTTGACGTGATCCGCAGCAAGGCCGAATTTCTCATGCCCGAAATGCCTACTGAAAACAGTTCACAAGCGGACTGGGATGCATATTTAGCTTCTTGTTTTGAGGCGATGGAGAGCGACCGGCTGGTTGTACAGCTAAGAGAGCTGACCGCGCCCCGATCTATGCAAAGCGAGATCGGATCGGATTTGGATCGTATGCTGGAAGCCGGGCTGGTGGAGCGGGTGGATCAATTCGGGATACAGATTCCCATCACGGTACAAAACGAAGTAAAATCCGCTCTTGCAGACGGGCAACCGATTCAAAAGCAGATGGACGGTTATGTGATTTTTATCACCCGTGCGGATCTATACCCCAACGCCACTTACATTGACCTGGAGTATGTGTTTGACACCGAAGCTGATATGCTTGCCCTGGCAAGAAGTCGTGCAGGCTGGCTTAATAGCGAGAATGGCAGAGATGTTATGCTAGGTTGGGTAGGCTGCTATATCGGCTCCTTGGAGGAAGTATCAAAAGCGCTGAGCGGCAGTTCCCAGGCAAAGCTGCACGATATCCAATTAACAGGTTTTGGCTTCAGCACACATGAAGTTCAACAGCGGAGGGATGGCAAGTGGGTCGTGTCTGCACAGCAGCAAGTGACGCCCCTTTTGGAGCAAATACGTGAGATTACCATTGTGCCCGTGGCCTATGAACGGATATCCGACACGGAAACAAAAGAATTATTCTATCTGGAAGACGCGATTCAACTTTCATTTATTGATTAAAGGAAGGCAACAAAAGGGGCTGTCGTTGTTGGCGCGACAGCCCCTTGCGTTTGTATGTTTGTTAATCTTCCTCTTCCTCCTGGGGCAGCTCGCCATTATGATATACATCCTGCACATCGTCCATATCGTCCAGCATGTCCAGCAACTTGTTGATCTTTATCAACAGATCGGGATCGGTGATGGCGTTGGTGGTTTGCGGCAGCATCGTAAGCTCTGCGGACAAAAAGGCAAAGCCCCGGCCCTCCAACGCCTCCCGTACCGCCGAAAAATCCTGCACGGCAGTAGTCACCTCGTAACAATCCTCCAGCACCTCCACATCGGAAGCACCTGCATCCAGCGCGGCCATCATCACATCGTCTTCATCCAAACCCGGCTTGGGCTCCAGCACAATCATGCCTACACTGTCAAACAGGTACGACACACAACCGGTGGTGCCCAGGGAGCCGCCGTTTTTATCAAAGGCATGGCGCACTTCGGCGGCGATACGGTTGCGGTTGTCGGTCACTACGTCCACGATCACGGCCAGGCCGCCGGGGGCGTAGCCCTCGTACTGGATTTGCTCGTAGGTTACATTGCCCAGCTCGCCCGCCGCTTTTTTGATGGAGCGGGTGATGGTATCGTTGGGCATGTTGCTGGCCTTGGCCTTGGCGATGACGTCGCGCAACTTGCCGTTTACGGTGGGATCGCTGCCGCCTTCGCGCACCACCATGGCGATTTCGCGGCCAAGTTTGGTAAAAATCTTGCCACGAGCCGCGTCGGCCTTTCCTTTTCTATGTTTAATATTTGCCCATTTGGAATGGCCCGCCATGTTCAAAACCCCTCTCGAACGCATGCTGTTAACGTATTTTACTATAACATGAAAGAATGCCGCGCTTCAAGATAAAAACGCACAAAAGGATTTACACCTGTCGATTTGTGTATTATTCTGTTTATGCAGCCAATCGCAAGGCTGCCGGCGGAGGGGCTTTACCTATCTTTTATCTTTATAAAGAGGTGAAAGGAGGTGAGGCTCAATGCGAAACCTTATTGATTTGATTAACGCGGTCTCTCGCTTAATTGCTGAGATTAGAAAAGCGGTCACAGTGTCACACCACCGTAACCGCGTCTAGCTTCGGGCTCTAAACACCAAAGCCCCTCCGCCAACCCTCTTCATTATACCGCAGCAAACGGAAGCAAGTCAACATTTTTAACCGAAAATCAGGGCAACAGCATTTGAGTATAAATTCTTCCAACAAACTCATCATTAGGCAAAACGCCGTGTAGAATCCCTCCACCGCTGCGGCGGTTCCCCTCCCTTTAACAAGGGAGGTAGGGGTTAAGGACGAAAATTTGGAAAAAATCCCTTGCCCCC
>WQXF01000005.1 GCA_009784985.1 Clostridia bacterium
AAGCAATGGGGATACACACCTGCAACACAAACTCACCCGGCTCCAATCGCAGGCGGCCGACGGGAGCATCCAAAATAGCGTGTATGGACATGATCCGCCCACCCTTAGGCCCAAACAGCACAACCTCGGCATCGGTTAACAGCAACGCCAGCACGGTCTCCCGATAAGCGATGGTACCGCATAGATTGCCGCCCAGGGTGATGCGGCACTGGTTGGTATGATCAGCGATCCGCCCGCAAACCAGCCCAAGCAACGGAAACAGACCCGAATCTTTGATCGCCCGCAGGGGCACACACCCGCCGATCACCAAAAACCCGTTTTGAACACCCAGCACGTTCATCTCGGGAATCTGCTTTAGGTCGATCACCGCATCGGGAGCGACGACACCCGCGCGGCACATGGTGATGATCTCGCTGCCGCCACCATAGTAAAAAGCTTGGGCGTATTCTTGATGCAGTGCCACGGCTTGTTCGGCTGTATCGGGCTGGGCATAGGCAAAATCCCGTGCGATCATACGCTCCCTCCCGATGCCTTCCACAACAGTTCAGCGGTGATGGGCAGGGTGTTGATCTCCACCCCAAGAGCCGTGTAAAGGGCGTTGCCCAGGGCGGCGGGCATGCCCAAAATGCCATGCTCCGCAAAACTGCGCACACCAAAGGGTGCGTCCTGCTGTGGGGTGGTGACAAAATCCACCCGGTAATCCGGCTCTTGGCCAATGTGCAGCAGCTTGTAGGTGCGCAGGCTGGGGGTGTTCATCACGCCCGCCGAATCATAAGCATAGACCTCCCTGCTAGCTAGGCTTAGGCCCATGGATGCGCCGCCGTTGATCATCTCGGCAGTAAATTTGGGGTTGATGAGGGCGCCGATGTCCAGCACCGTGCTGGCGTTTAGTATACGATAGGTGAAATCTAGGATGTCCAGCTCGATCTCTACGGCTTGGGCGCCCACCGTCCAAGCCGGTGAGGGTTTGCCTCGCCCGGTTTCCGGCTCTAACGGAGACAGCCCCTTGAGCATAAACGCCCCCCGCCCCAGCACCGGCTCCCCCACCGACTTGCCGTTTGGTGTTTTGTACCCATGCACCAGCTTGCTTAACAAAAAAAGCTCCTGGGGATTGCTTTTTTTGTAGGCCATGCCGTCCCCAATTTCAACATCTTCGGGCAGGCAGTGCAAGGCCTGGGCAGCGGTTTCCCTGATCTGGGCCAGGGCATCGTCGGCCGCGCGCATTACGGCGCGCCCTGCCAGGTATTCGCTCAGGCTGGCTACGGTTTTCCAGTGCTTGGGGTGCGTTCGGGTATCGACACTCGTGGCCACAAACACGTTGCCTACGTTTATGTTGAGTTTGTCGGCCAGCATTTGGGCGAGTCTGGTTTGGTCGCCGCTGCCCATTTCCACCACGCCGATGTTTAGGTTCACACTGCCGTCTCCATTGAAGGTGATTGTTGCGCCGGATATGGCGTCGGTGGGTGGATTGGCGGCCTTCCACAGGCAGGCGACGCCCTTGGCACGCACTGTACGCTCGTCCACCTGGATGCGCGCGCCTTCATCCCAGCAGGCCAGAGTTCTCAATTTGTTCAGGCATCCCGGCAGATCGCCCACATTGCTGGCGGTGCACACTGCCTGGGTGGGGCTCAGATGGCCGGGCTGGATGGCGTTGCGTTGGCGTATCTCTATCGGGTCTAAGCTGCAGGCCTTTGCCAACGCATCCATGGCACGCTCCACACAAAACAGATAGGATTCATGCCCAAAACCCCGGTACGACGTGGCGTACGTCCGGTTGGTATACACGCAGCAGGCGTTGATCAAAAGATGCTCGATGTTGTACGGGCCCGTGCCGTTGGCCGCCATGGCCACCGTCATGTAAGGGGCAATATCGGCATATGCGCCGCAATCCAGCCGGTATGTGAGCTCCGCGGCACGCAGCAAACCGTCCCTTGATGCGCCTAGCTTGATATTCGCCTCTAACGCCAGGCGGCAGGGGGCGGTGGTCATATCTTGTTCTCTGGTGAGCAGCACCCGCACAGGCCGCCCGCCTACGGACCGGGTGGCCATGTAGGCCAGCAGTTCCAGCGTTACGGCAGCCTTGCCACCAAAGGAGCCGCCCACATAAGGTGTTTGCACCCGCACCTTGCCCATAGGGATGGAAAAATAATGGGCAATCTGCTCCTGCACCACATGGGGCGCCTGGGAGCAAGTCGTTATACACACCTCGCCATCGGCCGCAACCGAAGCCCTGGCCGAACGTACCTCCATGGCCACATGGTCGCTGGGGGGCAGGTAGTAGTTCTTTTCTATCAGGATGTCGCATTGCTGCAACACGGCCTGGGCCTCTCCCTTTTGGATCCTATGTTGGCTGGTGATGTTGCTGCCCGGCTGGGGATACACATTGCCCACGGCCAACCGATACAAACCAAGCCCGTCGTGCAAGATGGGCGCATCGGCGGCCAGCGCTTGAGAGGGCGTGAGCACAAAAGGCAGGGGCGCATAGTCCACCCGGATGGCCTGGACGGCCAGATCGGCCAAGGCCTCGCTTTCCGCTACTACGATAGCCACGGCCTCCCCGGCGTAGCGCACGCGATCCAAGGCCAGGGGCGGGCGGTCTTCAATCAACACACCGGTGAGCACCGGAAAATCCCCGCCGGTCACCACGGTTTTAACGCCTGGCATGGCGGCCGCCTGGCTCACATCCATGGATTGAATCAACGCGTGAGCAAAAGGGCTGGTGAGCACCCGCGCCACCAGCTCGCCCGGCATCATCAAATCACCGCAGTATGTTGCCTGGCCGGTTACCTTTTGCCAGGCTTCGATCCGTTGTACATTGTCGGTTATGCTGGTTTTGATGGGAACCACCTTTTCACCCATAGTGTTTTGATGGTGCCCAATTTATTCGATATTGATTAAAGAAAAGGACATATGCTATACTTGCCTCAAAACAAACACAAGGAGCGTATATGAGCCATACATATCAAGAGCTAAAAAGCCAATACGAAGCCATGGAGCGCACCCTAACCTATGTGGATGAACGCCTGCCCGAGATCACCGCCCTGCTGGGCGGATGCGATCAGTTGGTGTTTGTGGGCTGTGGATCCAGTTACACGGTGGCTGTTTCCGGCGCGCTGACGGCGTGGCTGCGCTTAAAAAAACCGGCCTTGGCCCTGCCCGCGGGCGATCTTTTGTTGCATACCGAAAGCTACCGGCCTGTGTTAGAGGGCAGCGCCATGGTGGTGCTCTCCCGCTCCGGCGAAACCAGCGAGGTGATCCGGGCCCTGGAGCGAGTGCAAGAAATGGGTGTAAATCACAAAGTGCTGGGCGTTGCCTGCAAAGAAGGATCGGCCCTGGCCAACCACAGCGATTGCATCTTGGAGATGCCCTGGGCCTTTGACCACAGCGTATGCCAAACCCGCACGGTATCTTGCCTGTATCTTTTTTGTGTGTATGCCGCCGCCAGCCTGGCCGGGGATAAAGCATTGCTGGCGGATTTGCGCTCGGTTGTGGCGGGGGGGCCTGCCTTTATGAACGCCCACGAGGCAACGCTCCAGGCCGTGGGCCAAAGGGATTGGACCCATGCCGTGGTGCTGGGCGACGGGGAGCTGGCCGGGATGTGCGACGAAGGCGCCCTGGCTTTCAAAGAGATTTGCCAGGTGCCGTCCAACGCCTATCATCTGTTGGATACACGGCACGGCCCCATGGTGCTGATCGGCAAACAAACGCTGGTGATTGCGGTGTTGTCCTGTGCCCAAAACAAGCTGGAGCTGGATATGCTGCGCGACCTGGTGGCCAAGGGCGCAACCGTTGTGGCCTATAGTGACGAGCCCATTGAGATACCCGGCGTGGTAAGCGTTAGCTTTGGGCAAAAGCTGGCCCATCCGGCCCGGGGGTTGCCGGCCATTGCGGTGTGCCAGTTGATTAGCTACTATAAATCCTTCCAAACCGGCGCAAACCCGGACGAACCCGATGGGCTGAGCCCGTGGATTGTGTTGGGGTAAAACATCAGAGCACCACACCGGCCCTCTCCAATCGAAAAATATCATAGGGATTCTGCACAAACAGGTGGCGGGCGATCTCGTTCGCCTCTTCTATATCCAGTTGATCATCAATGGCCTTGCGCGCTAGGGAGGCGCTTACATCTTCTTTGGCCAGGGCCAAATGCCCGTATACGCCATCTATAAACACATAGTCGCCGCCAAAGGCGCAAATTTTGTTCACGGGCACGGTATCCAGCCACTCCCGCAGGGCCATGCGGCTGGCGTTGGGCGAGATGATGTGGGCCCAGCACATGTCCAGGTACACGTTGGGGAACATCTTGCCCATGGCCCCCAGTTCCATTTGATAGGGATACCCGATGTGCATCAGCACAAAACGTACATCCGGATAACGCAGCAGCAGGCTGCACAGCTGCGTTGGGTTGGCGTGGGCCAGCAGGTTGCCGTTGCCCTCCTGCAGGCCGGTGTGAATCTGCACCGTCATGTCCCGCTTGGCTACCCGGCGCAGGATGTGATGCAGCATGTAGTCTTGATACGCCTTGGTGGTGTGAACGGTTTTGGTCTCCCAATCCGGCAGGTGGGCGTCCTTCCAAAAGCCTTGAAAGCATTGCTCCGCCTCATGATAGCTGCCATCCTCCACCAGCAGGGAGCGCCCGTAGGCCATGGGGGTTTTAAAACCCACCACACCGGCCTCGCAGGCAAGGTCGATCATGGTTTCGCAGGCCTCCAGCCAATCAACAAATGAATGAATGGGCGCGCCCACAAAGCGCTGCACGCCTTCGATATCGCTAAAAAACTTGGGCAGTATGAACTGGCCCATTTGGGTCATGCTGCGGAAGTAACGGCGGTCACAGTCCCAGTCGCTGTCCAACACGCACATGGCGATGTTCGAAACTTGTTTGAGCACGCGCTCATAGTGGGCGCCCGAGGCCATACCCGCCCGGAACGCGGCGTCCAGCGCTTCCACTGTGCCGCCGTCGATGCGGGGCAAACCGTAAATCCCCTGAACCGAACGATCCAAGGCCCGGCCATACCCGGTGTGGCGGCATAGGGCCCAATAGGGTTCGCAGATGCGCCAGCGCTCCCCCACGGGCAGGCGGGTGTCCAACACCCGTTGCAGATCGGCCACGGGCATTCCGGCGGACACCAGATCGCGGTTAAAGTAATGGCTTAGGTATTCGGTAAAAAAGTCGCCCTGGGGATCGCGCTTTGCTTCTGTGCCCGGCAGGTGTTCGTGGGTATCGATCACCGTTAGGCCTTGTACATAGGCCAGGATGCGTTCATAGGCTTGGGCATAAGAAATCATATTGGCCTCCTTTATGTGATGTATATATGCAGAACTATTATACATCACATAAATGGATTCCACAACTTAGTAAAACAGCTTCACAAACCCTTGCATGCCATTGCCGCCAGCGCCATACCCAGTGCCGCCCCGGTTGCCACCCCCTCCCGATCCCTCGGTTACATGATACGTGGCTTCGGGGGTGGGATCGGTATACGCTACGGAGTTCGGGGCCATTGAGCCTGTGGCTCCGCTGCTTCCAACAATGAGGGAAAGCACGGCGGATTCCCCGGAATATCCCCAGCTTCCGCCCGAACCGGGGTTTTTGGCTATGCCGCCGTCGCCGCCGCCTCCACCGGTTGCCCAGGCGGAAGAGGACCCGACAGTCACAAGAGATTGCCTGCCGGAGTTGCCGTTTGCCCCAATACCGCTTACGCCGGAACCGCCGCCCCCTGCAACGATGGTGGCATACCCCACCTCGGGCAGTTGGATGCATACGGCGCCTGCGGCCGCTTGGCCGCCATAATTTGAGTAAACCACCCCAAGGCCTCCGCTGCCCCCCGCACCACCGCCGCCGCATAACTGAACCATTAAATATCGGATGCCTCGAGGCCAGGTTGTTGCCGTCAACGCGCTGCTGATTTGTGCCCCCGTGCGGCTGTTGATAGCCGTTGAAACCCAGACTTCACCATCGGCGAAACGGTTGACATAACGGGTCACCTGGGTATTGAGCGTTCCCCACAACGTTGGCCCGCGTTGGGTTCTGCTGCTGGGGCGGCACCCCACTTTAGGAAAAACATAGGGTGTGCCGCCATACATAAACCCGGATACGGAAAACGTTTCATTTCGATATAGGCCTACAGAGGATTTGGTCGGGATGGGCGTGCCCCGGTTGTAGAGGGTCTGGCCGCCCAGCTTTACGCTATCCGCATAAGAAATACCGTCGAGAAAACGCTTGTAGATACCATCTTCCAGCATGATCCACTCAGCATTCTGCAAGATTTCTGTAAATAACATACTGCCACCACCTTATCACGCAATATGGTCGATTCTTACGGCGATTAAGCCCTGGATCACGTTGTTTAGGAATGCGACGGCGTTTGTTATCGACAACCCAACCATGGGTCCGTTGGCGGGGGGTATGTAGCCGATATCGCCCGGCGGGCCTTCCGGGCCAGGAAGCCCTTGCAAACCCTGGGGGCCTTCCAGCCCCGGAACGCCTTGCAAACCCTGGGGGCCTTCAGGCCCCGTAGCGCCTTGTAAACCTTGGGGACCTTCCGGGCCCTGGGTTCCTTGCAAGCCTTGGGGGCCTTCCGGCCCGGTTGCTCCTTGCAGGCCCTGGGGCCCTGCTGGCCCCGGAATCCCTTGCAGGCCCTGGGCGCCTTCCGGCCCCGGAATCCCTTGCAAACCCTGGGCGCCTTCCGGCCCCGGAGTCCCTTGCAAACCCTGCGGCCCTTCCGGCCCCGGAGTCCCTTGGGGGCCTTCTAAGCCCGGCGTTCCTTGCAATCCTTGGGGGCCTTCCAAACCCGGGACACCTTGCAAACCCTGGGGACCTTCCAGGCCCGGGACGCCCTGCAAGCCCTGGGGGCCTGCTGGCCCCTGAATTCCTTGCAAACCCTGGAGGCCTTCCGCCCCCGGAACACCTTGCAGGCCTTGGGGGCCTTCCGGCCCCGGAATCCCTTGTAAACCCTGGGGCCCTTGGGACCCTGGAGCGCCCTGTGAACCTTGCGGGCCTTCCACCCCCGGAGCGCCCTGTGGGCCCTGGGGCCCCTACGAGTAGATTAAAACCCAACCAAGAGAAAAGGACATGTTCTCTTGGTTTTTTTGGTTTTCCACGACGCATATACATATAATGCGGAGGTGGAATATGTGAGCGAGGACAAGAAAAGGATTACGCTACCGAAAAATCTCCAAGTCGAGATAATGAAGTTCTTTTTGAAAACCTCAATCCCCAAGATAAAAAAAGAGAAAGAAAGTCGCCTATCAAAATCAAATGATAGGGGCGATTCTTGATGGAAACGGGTATTTATGTAAGAGTATCGACAGAGGAACAGGCGCAAGAAGGGTTTTCAGTTCGTGCGCAGGAACAGAAGCTTAAAGATTTTGCGAGGATTAAGGACTGGTCAATCTACAAAATCTATATTGATGAGGGTATAAGCGGTAAAAATCTTGAGCGCCCCGCTATGCAAGAATTGATAGCAGATATAAACAATGGCGCGGTGCAGAATGTACTTGTTTTCAAAATTGACCGCTTGACACGCAGTACAGCCGATTTGATTTATCTGGTTGACCTGTTTAACGAACGTGATTGCGCCTTTAACTCGTTGATGGAGAGCATCGACACGCAAACAGCTTCGGGGCGTATGTTTCTCAAAATCATCGGCATTTTTGCGGAGTTTGAGCGGGAAAACATCATTGAACGTACAAAAGTGGGTATTGAACGAAAGGTGCGGGAAGGGTACTCCATCTGCGGCACACCCAGCTATGGATATGACCGTCCGAAGAATCAAAAGATACAAACCATAAACGAAGAAGAAGCGGAGGTTGTCCGCTCCGTTTTTGATATGTATGTGAATCAAGGAATGCCGATAACCGGTATTGCACGGCAACTAAATGTATTGAAGATACCGACAAAAAAGGCTAATACATGGGAGAGTACAGGAATCAAGCGATTACTTTCCAACTGTAACTATGTAGGAAATGTGCGTCATCATTTACACGACAAGGAGAAAAAATACTCTGTCGAGGGGCTACATGAGCAAATAATCTCACAAGAAATATTTGATTCTGCGCAGCGTTTGCTTGCGAAGAACAGAAAAATCTCCCCCAAGAAAAAGCCGCGCCCGGAAAACTATTTCTCCGGCTTTTTAGAATGCGCGTTGTGTGGGTACAAAATGAGAACTCATAATTCATACAAGCTACGCAAAGATGGAACAGTATCGATGAAGGGGAATTATATTTGCCCGAGAAAAACTCTTAAGGCTTGCACTGCTGTTGGCATGAGCCACAAAAAGGTGGAGCAAGCATTTTCTGATTACATGCTGCAAATTGATGACCTTGACAGTGTAGAGGATGTTGAGGTTGAAGCACAACAAAAACGAGAGAATCTGTCCTTAATAAAAGCATATGAAGAGAAACTACGTCAACTAGATGCAAAAGAGCGCGATGCAATGAGCCGTTATGTCAATGATGAAATGGCGTTTGACAGTTATCGTGAAATAAAGAAGATGGTGGATAAAGAAAAAGAGCGTATCTATGCGGAAATGGAGCGCTTACGTGCGGAAGACGATAGTCCCGCTATTGATAAAAGCGATTTGGTGCGAGGTTTCCGCGAAAACTGGGATAGCCTTTCAAGCGAACAACGACGGCAATTTTTGCTTCAATTTGTTGATAAAATCCTTGTCAAAAATGAAGTCGAAGACGGGGAACCCTTTGGCAAGGTTACGATTGTCGATGCGGTTTTTCGATTAGTTTATGCAGACCCCTCTGAATCGGCAGCAAAAGCTGTGATTTCTAGATTCCCGGAGCCGGAGGCAGCGGCATCCAACTAAGCAGCCACCGCCCGCAGGCGGCTTGGCCTTGACGGGTTATCGGGGAAAATGCTAGACTGGCGCTATCGACGGCACGTAAGGCTGTGATTTCTGAGTTCCCATCGCCGTCGGCGGAAATTACGCAGCATTTTCGCCGATGTTCCGTCAAGGCTGGCGTCGGGTAATGTGTATGCTAGGAAGGCATTCTCGGTCACATCACGAGGAAGGTGGAGTATTTAACCATCAGCCCCATGTTTTTGACTGTATATACGAAAAAGAAGAAGATTTGCTTTCCTCTGCGAAATACGGCACTTTCTCCACCCTGCAATGACCAAAGGGGGACAAAAGTACGATATTTTTAAGCGTTCCAAACTCTTCAGGTTTGATGATGCGCCGCTCTTGCTCGGATTGATTGGTGGATGTGCCTGTGCCGATTCCGGTGAAGGCAGCCCTCTGTTCGCCTTTGGAAACAACTTGTTTGTCGTATGTGCCCACCAACTTTGAAAAATACTCCTGTGTTTCTGCATCTGTCGCTCTTAAAATCGCTTTATATGCGCAGGTGTCAGAAATAATCTTGCGCTTGTCGTTCCCGTACATCGAATCAAGCTGTGCGAGGCTTTGCAGTATCAGACACAGTGTGATTTTCTTGCTCCTAAGCGTAGCAAGCCCACTTAGGATTTTCGGAATCTTGCCGAGGCGTGGGAACTCATCTAGCATGAACAATATCGGCTTAGCAGTTTCCTCGTTGCGTTGCTCGAAATAGGACAAGAATTGATTGACGATTAGCCCTAAAAAATTCTCCCACTGGTCTAACCGATGTTCAGGAATCTGTACATAAACATCTGCCCCACGCTCCAAATCAGCGGGCGTAATGTTTTTACTGCGGGAAAGGCAGGATACAAGGGTGTGGTCGGTCGCAAATACAAGTATGTTCCTGCTAAGCTCCGCGATGATGCTGGCAAGCGTCTTATCCGCAATGCCGATATATGAGTTCACAAATAACGATACGTCCGCATAATCGCTGTTCACAAGACTTTCGATCAGCCCGGCAGGAGATGATTTCTGAACGAATTTAATCGTCTCCGCGAACGTCAAATCCTCGTATGAACAATGCAAAATAGCAGCGGTGAGGATATTTTGTGCGCTTTCTACCCAAAACGGGTCATTGGTATGCTCCGGTTTAGGGATAACTGCAATCGCAATTGCGCGGGCTTCCTGGGCCTTATTTTTGCTTCGCTTTAGCAAATAATATGGGTCATAGCCGTATGTGCTCTCGTCAAGAGGGTTCATCACCTTGATATTAGCACGAAAGCTACTTGTGTTTTTGTACAGTTCACCTTTGATATCAATCGCAAAAACACGATCTTTCCACACGCGCAGGGTGGGTATAGCGATACAGGAACTTTTGCCGCTGCCCGCGCCGCCGATTACCATGACATGACCATCCATGGTTTCAGGCTTTGCAAAATAGTTCTCGCCTACCTTGCCGAACACAACGCCGCGCGGTTCGGCGAACTCACACGCAGTGAATTCGCTCGGAAGGGGTTCAGCACTGCCTTTATAGCGCGAACGGTGGATTGCAAATCCACCATATACTGCCGGGATGAGTATAATGGCGAACAAAGCCGGAGTGAAAAGCATGGAAATCCAAAATGCAGCAAATGTAATCATAAGGATAAAGGGCTTATCTCTTAAGAAACGCGACACAGGGGCATTGCACCCTTCTTCGCCTAGAATCCATTGTTTGTGTTTCTTGTAAAGCCATTGAATTACTATTTTCGCCGGCTTGATCATCATTTGGATTATTTTCCACAATATCGATTCGATTCCCATGGTCGACACCTCGCATCATGTTATTTACAACGGGCTTGTGAAAGCTCGTTATTTCACGTGGTCGGGCTGTGGAATGCGGGACGATTCTGTCTTGCCGATACGCTCAAGAATCTGCTCTTTATCCGGGCGATGCTCAACTTTTCTCAAAATAGCCTTCTGCTCACTCTCTATTTCTGAACGTATTTTCTTAAGTTCTTCACGCTCGTTCAGAATAGGTCTTGCTTCGTTACGAAGCTGCTGAATCTTGCCTGCCGCTTCCTCCGGGGAAATTTCATGTTCACGCTTAAGCGCAGACACCGCCTCAAGGCGCGATTTTTCAAGTTGCTCAAGCTTATCGGGATCACCATGCGAGCTATTGCGCTGTGCCTCTATACGCGCGTCCAGATCGCTTATGTCAGCAATATGTGATTCTATGTCTCTAGCGTCCGATTCTTTCCCCATGCTCTCTTGATACTCTTTATCCATATTACGAAGTTGCCTATCGGCTATGTCATAACCTGTTTGCAGGGCGAACATGCGCTGCGTGATTGCCTCCTGCGATTCGGCGGGATGTTCAATATCCCACTTGGTTTGCGGCTCTTTGCCATACTCTTGCTCATATGCTTCCTTGGATTCCTTCAATTGCGTTGCGGCTTGCTTAGCAAAGCGTTCCACATCACGCCGTTCGCTTTCCGTTAGTTGGCTGGGATCAGGTGTTGTTAGGGTCTGCAACTCATTTTGAAGCACTTCTATCTCTTCTAAACGTGCCATTTCTTCGTAATCAAGTTCTTGTTCTTCAAGTTCATGTTCCTGTTCTTTGAACTCAATACCCAATGCATCCATAATGAAATCGGCAGCTTTATAACCAAAAGAAACTGCTCCGGAAATTACTCCAATCGCAACCTGAATTTCTTCAATACCCATACAATCCCTTTCTTACACAATGAGATACGCATGTGATTTTATCAAGCCCGTGGATACAAAAAATACAACATCACCTTCTGTTGTATCATGTTTAACAACGCCTTTGCGGCTTCCTCATCGGTGAGCGGAGTTTGCATTTTTTGCATTGCATGCCATGCTGATATACTCGGCAGAGTGCATAGCTGTTCGTATAATTCAATTTCCATTGGGTCAGTAAGCCTCCCGCAATGGCTGCCACTCGTTACCACGACTAAATCTAAGAATTTTCGGTAGCCGTCATCAAAGGAAATGAATGCCTTGCGTTTCTCCAAATACTCTGCCGCCTGCACAGCAGAAGCTCTCATAAACTCAATCAATTCTGATGGATAATGCGGATAGCGTTCATTATACTTTGCAAAGTCAATTCCCGACCTGAAAAACTCCCAATAGACAAACAGAGTACCCGGTAATTGTATCGCGGGAAATCCGCCGAGAGCAACTTTGCACAACTTTTGCGGGTCATCTGTTCCAGGGGTAAATCTGTCCAAACGCTGACCTATAGAAACTCCGTAATTCATAAATAATCATCTCTTTTCTGTTAAAAAATATATTGTAAAGCTTTTTCTCTTTTCAAACATCAGAAAACATAAACCATTCCGCAAATGTACACTTTTTCGGAATAGTCCCTTTACGTGTTTTCCGATGCAAAGCGGGTCTTTTTTTGTAAAATCTTGACTGATTTTTCTTCAAAATCATTGACAGCAAAGGTATTTCCTGATAAAATGATTATGAAAAACGACTTCATAAATGTGTACATTTACGAAGTCGTTTTTCGTTTTATCTCTTGTAGTAGGCGGTGCTCCCCAAGCCTTTTGTAGAACGTTGTTTCCCCTATATCGCACAGCGCAAGAACCTTTTCTGTTGAAATATTCTTGCGCTCCCATTGCTTTACAAGCTCCCCGAAATCCTCCGGCAGTTCTTTAGGCGGTCTCCCGAACGTCACGCCCCGCGCCTTTGCCGCCGCTATGCCCTCGGCTTGGCGTTTCTTTATGCTGTCTCGCTCACTGTGCGCCACAAATGATAACACTTGTAGAACCAGATCGGCGATGAATGTACCCATTAAGTCCTTGTGAACTCGCGTATCCAGTAGCGGCATATCCAGAACCACGATATCTACACCGATTTCCTTTGTAAGTTTGCGCCATTGATTTTGGATTTCCTCATAATTGCGCCCTAAACGGTCAATGCTTTTGATGTACAACAAATCGCCTTCTGCTAAGATTTCCACCAAATTTGCATAGTTCGGGCGATTAAAATCTTTGCCGCTTTGCTTATCAATAAATAGATTTTGACTTGGAACATTCGCCATTGCATCGAGCTGCCTATCTTCGTTTTGATCTGTGCTTGATACTCTTATATATCCGTATATAGACATAATAATTCCCCCTCTTAGCAGTCTATTTTATCAAGAGAGAGATTAGCATTATATTAATAAAAACTATTACTAAATCAGTCTACCGTGTTCTATCAAAAACACGGGTAATTTCACGTACTTTCTCGCGCTCACGCTGCGCAATGAGCCTTTGAGCCTGCGCGGGGTTTACCTGCTCCACTATGGCGCGGAAATTTTTCTCGGTCACAAGGTCAAAGGTGCGCTCATTTTGAGTGCGTGCCAACCGTTCACGTATTGATTCACCCTGTGGCACTGATTGCTTTAACAGGTCTTTGATTTGCTGTGCTTCCGGGCTGATTTCGGCAAGCAGCTTTTCCCGCTGATATTCCATCAAAATTACCCCTCTGTTTTCTATATACGGGGCTATCCTGTCTTGCAGGCGTTCATATGCAATCGCCTTATCACTAGCCTTATACTCAAGTCGCTGTACCTCTGCTGATGCCTCCGACGGCTCAACATGGAATTCACGCCTGAATGCAGCTTGCGCTTGTTCATATGAACGCTCGGCATGCTGAATTTGCGTATCAATAGCCTTCTTGCTTTCAAATAGTCCCATGCCTTGCCGCTGCGCTTTGAGTTCAGCAAGCTGTGATTGCATGTTTTTGATATGATCTGCACGCTCGATGACTTCATCCGCTCTAAACCGCAAATCAGAAATTTCACTTTTCACAACAGAAGCTTCTTGCTTTAGCATGATTATCTCTTTATCTAAAATCACATATCCCTCTTTAAGCTCCTGCATGTATTCTGCTATAGCCTCCGGTGTGCGGCTTTGGTTACACTGAATAATCTCACGGTTCTCCTTGATACGCTCCGGGTGCCGCCCTTCATGGATTGTCGGCTCACGGTCTATGCCCTGCGCCTCAAGCGATCTATGGTCAATTTTCGCATCAAGCCCTTTTTCCTGTAGCCGCGCATTACAAACCCGCGCCCAATTCTCGCGCCAACCTACAAGCCGCGTCTTGTCGTTCCACTCCCGATTCTTCTTTTCAAAACCCTCCTGCGATACCTCGCGAGTAGTGAGAAGTATGTGCGCGTGAGGGTTCCCGTCCTCCTTGTCATGTAGGGAGAAGTCAGCGCACATGCCATGTGATACAAAGTTTTCTTTGATATATTGCCTTACAACTCCGATCTGCTCCGCCCTGTCAAACTCAACAGGCAAGGCGATTTGAACTTCCCGTGCAGTCTGTGCATCCTTGCGCCTTTCCGCTTTCTCAACCGCATTCCATAGCACAGAACGGTTTTGATACTCCTGGGGTGAATTTTCGGGCAGGATAATCTCGGAATGAATCACGTCGGATTTGCGCCTATAGTCATGCGTCATTCCGTCATAGCTATTGCGCATTTTTTCACCGGCACGATATGCAGCGGCGGCAACTGCTGACCGCCCTGTGCTTCGCCCTATGATTTTCACGCTGCAATGAAAAATTGCCACCGTATCGCACCCACTTTCCGCGACCGTTGCAGTGAGTTCAAGCGAGCAAAGCGAGCTTGAAGGGGTGAGTTTGCGCAAAGCGCAAACGAGGGCGAAGCCCTTACCCACTCGCCGCAGCGAGCGCACGAACATTGCGAAGCAATGTATAAGTGCGCCCTTCGGGATTTTCGCGCGCCACCGAAACGTCTACAACCCCATGATATGCATGACCGCTTTAAGGAGATACAGCGTCGGGAAAATGCGCGCGGAAATCACACGTGCGACAGGGCACATATTTGTCCCAGTATGAATATACTGGGGCAAAAGGTGCCTCGCATGTGCATTCCAAAAAGGGGTAGAAACGATTGACAGAAAGAGAACAACAACATCTGAAAAAAATCGATGAAAAAATCGCTCAAATGAAAGCGCAGCAACAAACAATACTCGCCCGCGATAAAGAACGCCAACGCAAGGCGCGTACCCGCCGCCTTATTCAAACTGGCGCTCTCGCGGAACAATATTTGAATTGTAAAGATATGGTGCCATTGGAATTTGAAAAGATGTTAAAGAGAATCGCAAGTTGTCCAGAAGTCGGAAAAATTATTTATGAAAAAGCAAATAAAAATCAATAGAATTTCTTGACTATGAAGGATATTTGATGTACAATAATGCTAGGCGACAAGCCCTTTTCTTCTAGTTAGGCTTTATGAAACCCGTAGCCCCTTGGGGCCCTGGAGGCCCTAACAAACCCTGGGGGCCTTCCGGGCCCGGGATTCCCTGGGGCCCTTGGGGTCCGGGAGGGCAGGGTGGCCTTATGGGCCATTGGGTTGGGCAGCATTGCGGCCATTGTGGGCATCGCGGGCTAGTACAATAACGGATGGCACAAGATTTTCGCTTATTGCTGCGCGTGGATATGTACGTCATCTATCCATTCCCCTTTCCACTTGCGGTGAAATTGCGGAAACACTCTCCTCCTTTAAAATACACGGGAGCCTGCTTTTGGTTCCTCAATTCTGAAGTCCTAATTCTGAAGTCTTCCTTAAGTTGACGATGGTTGTGTGATCTTGTATAGTTCATGATGCGTTGTTTTTGAATAGTATCGCCCCGATGATGTCAAGGAGTGGATAATCATGGGTGTTGTTCGGCGTTTGTTTGTTTGCGGCATCTGCTGGATGATGCTGTGTTGCATAGCTCCAACCGTGTCCATTGGCGAGAGCCAGTTTCTGATGCCTGTGTTATCTAGGAATCAAAGTTTTATTTTGGAAACCAAGGGGGTTACCATCAATTACGGAAACGCATCGCAAGGATATGTGATGATCCGGCACGAAAAAACCGATTTAAAGCTAAAAGTGCGCATCTCTATGGGCAAAAATGTATATACCTATGATTTGAACAGCCGCAATCGATATGAAGTATTTCCGCTCCAGATGGGGGATGGAAACTACAGGATCGTTGTGTTAAAACATGAAGGGAACGACGCCTACAAACTGATCACCGGCAAAACCATCATCGTTGAAATGGCCAATCCCCATATCCCCTTCCTGTATCCAAATCAGTACGTGAACTATACGGCGGACAGCAAAGCGGTTGCCAAGGCCGCCGAACTTACCGCAGGGCTCAATACCGACCGAGAGAAATTTGCGGCGATCTATAACTTTTGCAGCCGCCGTATTGTATACAACTATCAGCTTGCCCTCACCCCTACTAAGGAGCACCGGGTGGATGTTGACAAGGTGCTGGAAAATCGAAAGGGCATTTGCCTGGATTACGCGGTCTTGATGGCCTGCATGCTCCGTTCGCAAGGGATACCCACCCAGGTGGTGATCGGTTATGCCGACGATGTGTATCACGCGTGGAACAGGGTGTTGCTAGACGGGGATTGGTATCGATGCGATCCAACCTTTTCTTCCGCCGGTGGCATAGCGCAGGTTTATCGGGAGGAGCGGAGATACTAAGAAATATGCCCCTCTCAAACCAAAGAGCCGCCCTGCTTGGCGGCTCTTGGTCTGTGGAGATACAGTATGGTCAGTTCGCAAATTGTAGCGCTAGCATGGGGCCGGTGTTTTCGCGGGGCTGCCTTTGCAGCCAGCGGTAGAAGTTTCTTTTTGCGTCCTTGGATGTGAGCAAGTAGCGCTCCTGCAACACGATCTGGCCATCGGAATCGGCCCGCAGGAAGTGATCGCCTTGGTTGCTGCCTTCGGTAATACGCACGAGGACTTCTTCGTTGGTGGCCTGCTCCAGCGGATAGGAGCCCCAGTAGAAGCGGTCGGTATAGTGGGCAAAGGTGGTGGTATCCAACATGGTTGCCCTTAGGCTAGATACATACTCCAACAGATGCTCGTCCAGCATGTAGGCCACCACAGCCTCATCTTTGGTGTCTCTGGCCACATAGGCGCGTACGATGTCAATGGTGGTGAGCACATCCTGGCATAGGAAGGACGTGAACAGCCCGTTGAGGCTCAGGTCGAACCAGGTGGTATCTTTGGTATAGAGCATGGTAACCAGTTCCATGGCCACGGTGTCGACCAACAGCATGTTTTGCGTGGTCATTCCCAGTTCTACATCCCAAACGGCAACCTTCATTACCTCGCCGCTCTCACCGGGGATCACGATCAGTGTATCGGTGATGAAGTTGCGCTCGGTCTCAAAGTACGGGCCTACGTCAATGGCTTTTTGCACTTTATAGCTACCGGCCTCGTCGCTGATGTAAGCGATGATGTTGTGGTCTTCAAACACCGTCCAGCCAGCCTGGCACTCCTCGTGATAGGTGAGCCACAGCATGCCGCTTCCAAGCAGGTCAGCCTGGGCTTGGGCTTTGCCGATGGGGCCAACGGGCAGAATCGTCAACGGATAGTCGGGATCCCTGCCCAACTCGTGGAGCAGATGATCTTCGTCACAATCATCGTCGTCATCGCTTGCGCCCAAGACGTCTTCGTCGTCGTCTGGCTTATCCTTTGGGTCTTTGGGATCGGCGGGGTCCTTAGGATCGTGGGGTTTGGTTATCGGCCGTAGCGCGATCACAAATGTGAACCTATCCTGCGCTTCGGGGTCCAGCTCGTTGTTTGGCCCGATCACTTCAATGATCACCTCGTACATGCCGGGTTCGCCGATGTCCTCGGGATCAATCTCCACGCCGTCTTTTCTGACGATGATCCTGTAGTCTCTGTCTCTAACCACAGGGCCTGTGCCCCTCGTAAGGGAAACGTCCACAAGCTCCTCGTAGGTGGAGGGAGTCCTTTCTTCGCCGTATTCGTACACGTCCTTGGTTAAGTCTTCCGTGCCGATCCGGCGGGGCACGATCACAAAGGTAAACGTATCTTCCGCATCGGGATCCATCTGGTTGTTTGTTCCCAGGGCATTCACGGACACCATGTACTCGCCGGGCCCACCGATATCCTTGGGATTGATCACTTTGCCGTCTTTTTTAACGGTGATTTGGTAATCCGTTGACCTTACGGGATCGCCGCTGCCCCTGGTGAAGGAAACGTCTACCAGCTCCTCGTAGCTAGAAGGAATCCCCTCTTCGCCAAAGACATATTCGTCCAAAGTTAGGTCTTCCGTGCCGATCAAACGCGGGACAATCACAAACGTAAACCTATCTTCGGCATTGGGATCCATCTGGTTGATTGGCCCAATCGCTTCGATGATCACTTCGTATACGCCGGACTCGCCAATGTCCTGGGGATCAATCACCACGCCATCTTTTTGGATGATGATGGTGTAGTCCTTGTCTTTTGTTAGGGCGCCCCTGCCTCTGGTAAGGGAAACTTTCACAAGCTCCCCGTAGCTGCCGGGAATCCCCTCTTCGCCATAAACGTACGTTTCCTCGGTCAAATCCTCTGTGCCGATCAGGCGGGGCACAATCTCAAAGGTAAACGCGTCTTCGGCATCGGGATCCATCTGGTTGTACGGGCCGATGGCATACACAAACACTTCGTACACACCCAGCGGGCCGATATCCTGGGGATTGATCACCACGCCGTCTTTTTTGATGATGATCTCGTAGTCCGTATCGATTGCCAGGTCGCCCGTGCCCTTTTTGAGGGAAACGCTTACAAGCCTCTCATAGGCGCCGGGAATGCCCCTTTCGCCAATAACGTATATTTCTTTGGTTAGGTTTTTGGCATCGAGCAAGCGGGGGACAATCACAAACGTAAAGGTATCTTCCGCATCCGGGTCCAGCTCGTTATCCGGCCCGATGGCTTCGATGATCACCTCGTACTCGCCAGGTTCGCCGATGTCCTCGGGATCAATCTCTACGCCGTCTCTTCTGATGATGATCCTGTAGTCCCTGTCCCTAACCAAGGGGCCTCTGCCCCTGGTAAGGGAAACATCCACAAGGTCTTCATAGCTGCCGGGGATCTCCTCTTCGCCGTAGACGTACTCTTCTTTGGTTTGATCTTCCGTGCCAATCTGGCGCGGCACAATGGTAAAGGTAAAGGTATCTTCCGCATCCGGGTCCAGCTCGTTGTTGGGCCCGATGGCTTCGATAATCACCTCGTACTCGCCGGGTTCGCCGATGTCTTCGGGATCAATCTCTACACCGTCTTTTTTAACGATAACCCTGTAGTCCCGGTCTCTTGTAAGGGCGCCCCTGCCCCTGGTAAAGGAGACGTCCACCAGCTCCTCGTAGGTAGAAGGAATGTCCTCGTCGCCAAAGACATATTCGTCCAAAGTCAGGTCTTCCGTATCAATCAGGCGGGGCAGGATCACAAAGGTAAACGTATCCTCCGCATCGGGGTCCATCTGGTTGTTTTCTCCCAGGGCATTGACAGTTACGGTGTACTCGCCGGGTTCACCGATGTCCTTGGGATTGATCACCTTGCCGTCTTTTTTAACGGTGACCTGGTAATCCTTTGTCCTTTGGGGATTGCCCGAGCCCCTGGTGAAAGAAACTTTTACGAGTTCCTCGTAGGTGCGGGGAATCCCATCCTCGCCGTAGATGTACTCATCTTCGGTTAGGTCTTCTGTGCCAAGCAAACGGGGGATGATCTTAAACGTAAACGTTTCTTCGGCATCGGGAGCCATTTGGTTGTTGGGCCCAATGGCATAGATCAATACTTCGTACGTGCCCAACTCGCCGATGGCCTGGGGCTCAATCACATCATCGCCCATTTTTACGATGATCTCATAATCCCCTTCCCACAATGGGTTGCCTTGGCCCCTTGCGAAGAAAACTTCGGCCAGCTCCCCGTAGGTACCGGGAATTCCCTGCTCACCGTAGACATACTCGTCTTCGGTTAGGTCTTTTGTGCCCAGCAGGCGCGGGATAATCTCAAAGGTAAAATACACATCCGCAGCCGGGTCCATCTCATTGTTTGGGCCAATGGCATACACAAACACTTCGTATTCGCCAAGTTCACCGATGGCCCCGGGATTTATCACCTTCCCATCGTGTTTTACGATGATCTGATAGTCCACGTTAAAATCCAGGTCGCCCGTTCCCTTTTTGAGGGAGAGATGCACAAGTTTCTCATAGTTGTCGGGAATCTCTTTGTCGCCGTAGATATACTCGCTTTTGGTAAGGTTTTCGGCGTCGATTATCCGGGGTACGATCTTAAAGTTAAATTGGTCTTTTGCTTCGGAGTCCATCTCGTTATTGGGCCCAATCGCGTAGACAAACACTTCATACTCGCCCAGCTCACCGATATCCTTGGGATCGATCTCTATGCCCTCCAGCTTTACGGTGATCCGGTAATCCTTAATCCTTGCCGGGTCGCCCTGGCCTCTTGTGAAGAAAACTTCCACCAGTTTGTCAAAGGTGGTAGGTATCCCCTCTTGGCCATAGACGTACTCATCCTGCGTCAGGTCTTTTGTGCCCAGCAGGCGCGGGATGATCTCAAACGTAAAATACACATCCGCGGCGGGGGCCATCTCGTTGTTGGGGCCAATGGCATACACAAACACTTCGTACTCGCCCAGCGCACCGATGACTTGGGGATCAATCTCCACGCCGTTCCTTTTAACGATGATCTCGTAGTCCCTGCTGATCGTTAGGCTGCCACCGCCTGCGCCCTCTTTAATGGAAAGCTCCACCAGCTGGGCGTAGCTGCTAGGAATCTCATCGTCACCGTACACGTACTCTTCTTTGGTAAGGTCTTTTGTGTTCAGCAAGCGGGGCGATATAGTAATGGTAAAACTTGCGGTTTTGTGGTCACCAGATACGGTGGCTACGCTGCTTTCGGAATCAAAGCGGTACCGTTGATTCTCAATCCTTACGGTAACGGTATAGGTGCCCACCGTGCCGATCGTGCCGCCGGCCGCGTTTGTAACGGACACCGTGTAGAAGCTGGGATCGCCCTGCTGCCAAGCGATTTTGTGCTCGGGCAGGATGGCGATGGCGTCCGCAAAGGCGGAATTGTCCTCATGGCCGGTAAGCACATTGGCCACAGCGACGCTGCTCGCGCCGTAGGCCGGGCTCAACATACCGTATACAAAGGCGTCGTTTTGCCAAGGCGCGGGCACATCAATGGGCGCCACAAGGGTAAAGGTGTTTGACTTATTGATGAGTGCGTAGTTGCCATTGTCCATCACGATTTCGATTCTGTACTGGCCGGGCTCGGCAAAAGCGAGCGCTATAAGGCCAGCATTCGGGAGTATCGTTTGGTACGGTAGTAGCCCTTCGTTGCGATAGACATGGATTTCCTTGATCAGATCTCTGTTGGTGTGGCCAAAGGGCAGCTTCTGTGGGCCGCTCAGGCCCAGCTCGGCGGCGGTGGCATACAGATCGATGTACTCCATATAAGGAACGCCATCGAGCACCATGGTGCCGCTCAGTTGCCAGTCGTTTCTCACCGGGCAGGGTTGAACGATCAGGGTTCCGCCCTGGGGCGGATTGGGGCGATAGTAATACGTGTTTTTGTCCCGCATAGTGATTACATCGCTGTAGGCGCCTACCTCTATGGCAGAGTTTGGTACACCGCCTTGCCATTGGGAATCCTGCCACTCGACAATGAGCGATTCCTTAATGCCCAACCCCAGAGGCACCAGGCTAGCGAGTATGGAAGCCACCATTCGATTTTCGGTTATTGCTACATCATTTAAAATGGGCGCATGGAACGCATCCACGTTCGGTAGCGGCTCACCATACAAAATGCGCAGGTCGTTCACATAGCTTACACCGATGCCCTGGGGCCGGTATTCCACATTCTCAATCGGGAACACCCACAAATCGCCGTTTGCATGGCCAAATTTGAAACCATTGTAGTTATACAAATCGTTCATCGTGGCGGAGATATGGTAATTCATTTTGTTCCCATGCATGTGAATATCCGGGTTTATCGGCGCGAGGGGGCGGCCGTTTGGATGCCAGTTCGCGAAGGTAAATGCGGGGCCATCGTCTTCCATGTTGTCTTCTGTAGGAGCCCACTTGTTTACCCCCAGGAAGGTAATGTTGGTAATATTTGTGCCGAAAAAGAGCGGGTTGATCGACAGGTTTTGCAGAAAGATCTTTACGTTCTCTTCCTGGCCCGCCAAGGGTATGAGCTCAGCATCCGTACTTAAGGCGCTAAGGGCCATCATCGGCGCAAAAAGGCTTTCTTCCACCGCCCAAGCAGCAGTCAGGATCACATCGCCCTTTTGGGCTACGGCAACATACGCATCGCCGGCATCGCGGGCGTTGAGGTCGCCGCTCCAAGCCCAATCGCCTACATCATTTGGATAAGAAGCAACAACGCTGGCGTCATCCTCATCCACAATCTCTACAACCAGGAATGTGGGCGCAAGCAACTCCCCTGTGTACATAAGGGTGGCGCTCTCTGGCAGCACCTTTAGTTGGTAGCGAACACTTTCTTCTTTTGCATTTTCTTCTTTATCTTCTGAATTCCCAGACTCATCGGCAGGCGGGGTGGCGTTCTCTTCGGCGCCCTGTGTATCAGCCCCTTCAGCCGGGGTTTCACCTTCCGTTCCATCATTTGTAGGAGAATTGGGGTTGCTGTTTATTTCTTGGCCGGCATCGCCAGCCTTGCTTTCATTGTTATCCACAGTTGTCGCATTATCGGCGGCCGCATCGTTTGGCGCGCCCACATTCTCCCCTGAAGACGGCGGGATATTCCTTCTCGGGTTGACCCCTATCCCGTTTTCGCTACGGAGCCCACGCCGGCTCCGCCTTCCTTGATTCGGGCCTTCATCCAGGCCTTCGGTCTCCTCTGATTCCAGGATGTTATCCGGGTTGATTCTGGATTCCCTGTTTGTGAATGATCTGTTTCCGAAAGACCTGTTTGTTTGAGCGCTTGCCCACATTGTTCCTAGGGCAAAACCAGGCGTTGGCAGTGTGGCAGCAACCATCAAAAGAATCAAAAAACTTGCCACAAAGCGTCTAGTAACCGTAGACTTTCCCATTTGTTCATCAACCTCCCTTGTACTTTACGAACTTTTGTAACCATACCCATCTATATCAATGAACCGACTGAAAAGCGTTTTCTCTCGCTTCCACAGAGATCAGCGGTTCAGGGCTTTTGTGTTTGCGACAAAAGTATTTCGCGATTCAACTCCTTTCTTTCGAAAATGCGACAATTGTCTCAAATTTGTTACGATATTACCACGTTTTTATTTCTGTGTCAAGCGTTTTCTGGAGTTATTTTGGCAAAAAGCAAAAAAACATTAATAAACATTTAATAACCGAGGTGTATCAAGCCTTTGCGCCACCTCATCAGAAAAAATTTTTATTCGTTATGTTTATAACGAACACAATGATTTCACACTGGCAACCTACTGCCGCCTTTGTATTCCTGTCTATTGATGTGATATAATCAACATACTAACCTTGCCGAAAGAGAGGGATTGGCATGTCTACATCGCCGGCTGTTTGCCCGCTGTGCGCCCAGGTGCATGCGTTGAACCCCCAGGAGTTGCCCGAATCCTTGCCCTGCGAGGGATGCGGCGTTACACTCCAACCCCGCGCCCATGGCGCTGCGGTTTTGCTGGAGCCGCAAAAGGCCGGCCCACCCACCGAAAAACCCGAGGTAGAGGCGCTGCTGGCCCAGGCCGATCAAGAACGCAAGCCAAACCGTGCCTATGCCCACATCCAAAAGGCGCTGGAGATAGACCCAAACAGTTTTGCCGCAAACCGGGCCCTGCTGTATCATGGCAGGCTCCACGAGGCAATAAAACGGCCGGGGGACTATTCGGTGATCAAATGCTATTTGCTCAACGTGTTTGAGGATCCGGCCAGTTACACCGCCCAAAAGCTGGACGAGCGCATCAAAGAACTATTTTTTGATCCGTTGCTGGCGCGCACGGCCACCCTCAGCGGCGACGAGGCTGGATTTTTGCCCACCTATTTGCGGCACCTGGCACGGGAATACATGCGCGTATTTGTGCGCGGGCGCAACACCGTAAGCCGTGGGGCTTTCGGTTTTTCCCGTTCAGCGGATACGGTGCGCCAGCGGTGTGAGCAAATCGTGGCCCACATGGTGCGCAACGTAAGCGCCGAACCCAGGCTCACCGAGGAGCAGCGCGAGCTGGTGAGCGAAGCGTTGGCGTATGGATTGGATGCGACCAATTAAGGAGAAAAACATCGTGGAAGAAAAAAAAGAGCGCAGACCCTTGCGGCTTTTTGCAAAACTGTTTTTGCTGTTGCGGTGGCTGGCGCTTATCGTGCTGTCACTGGGTTGCGTGGCGGTGTTTTATGTGGCGGTGGTGATGGGTGAGGTGCCCGAACAGCAACAGGCCGAAACCCTGGAGGCCGCCACCCCCATGCCGCCCCCTCCCCCCTTGCCCGGTGCGGCCCGCAGCATAGAGAGTGTGGATCTGCCCCAATTGCAGGCTCTGTTTCCGGCGTACCTGGCCACCCTGCCTGCCGAGCAGAATTTTTCGCTGGTATCCGGAAGGGTGGAGGATGCCCGCATCAACGGCGCCGGAAGGATGTGCCGGGTGGTGACGCTCACCTATTCCCATCCTGCCTTACAACACGAAGTAGTGGTGCGCAGCGCGATTCCGGGGGCGTACATCGCCCGGTATGCGCAAAACGGATTTGCATTACATTACGGCACGACAGCCCTGGGCAAACTGCCGGCCATGGAACTCACCGTGGGCAGCCAACGCTATTACGTAGCGACTTACGATGAGGTAGTATACGCAGTGGAAGGCCCCAATGCCATGGCCGAACTGGCCAATGTGCCCGGCTGGGTGGCCATGGGGCCGTGACAAATAGTGATTCATATGGTATAATATTTTGTTGAGGAGGGGGCTATGCCAAACACAGACACGATCATACTGGCTTCGGGTTCGCCCAGGCGGCGGGAGCTGCTGGGGTATATGGGCATACCCTTTGAAGTGATGGTTACCAACGTGGACGAGATCGTAGCCCACCCCACACCCGATTGCGCGCTGGAGCTGGCCATACGCAAAGCCCGGGCTGCCGCCCAGGCGTTGGCGGGGAGCCAAAAAGGGCTGATATTGGCCGCCGACACCGTGGTATGGTGCGAGGATCAGCTGCTGGGCAAACCGGTGGATGAAGCCGATGCAAAGCGTATGCTGGCGCTGATCACCGGGCGCTGGCACGAGGTATTCACCGGCGTGTGCGTGATCCATCCAAGCGGGCGCGAAGAAACATTGCTGGAGCGCTCCCGGGTGCACTTGGTGTCCCTTACCCAGGCCGAGATCGCCGCCTATGTCGCCACCGGCGAACCCATGGACAAGGCCGGAGCCTATGCCATCCAGGGTTTGGGCGGCGCGTTTATCGACAAAATCGAGGGATCGCCTTCGAATGTAATGGGTTTGCCCATGGCACAAACGAGAGAATTGCTAAGGAGAATGTAGATTGGCACTGTTAGCACCGGATATCGGCATTGATTTGGGAACCTGCAACTTTCGCCTGAGTGTTAAGGGCAAGGGCATCGTGATCTACGAGCCCACCATCGCCGTGGTGCGCAACAACGCCAAGCGCGAGATTCTGGCCATCGGCATCGACGCCCAGGTGCTCCTGGGCCGCACTTCGGAAGAGACGCTCACCATCCGCCCGCTGGTGGACAGCGTGATCGCCGACTTTGACATGACGGAGCTGATGCTGCGTTACTTTATCCGCAAGGGCATCGGCGGCGGGTTTTTGTCCAGGCCCCGCATGGTGATCACCGTGCCCTGCGGCTTAACTGACGTGGAGCGCCGGGCGGTGAACGAAGCAGCCCGTGTGGCCGGGGCCCGCTCGGTACACATCGTGGACCAGCCCTTTGCCGCAGCCATCGGCACCGGCCTTCCGGTGTATGACCCCACGGGCAGCATGCTGGTAAACATCGGCGGCGGTATCACCGAGGCCGCCCTTATCTCCCTGAACGGTGTGGTGGTATCCCGTTCCATCCGGGTGGCGGGCAACAAAATGGACGAGGCCATCGTTAATTACGTGAAGCGTGTGTACAACATGCTCATCAGCGACCGCACTGCCGAGGCGTTAAAGATGGACTTGGGTTCGGCCATACAGCCCGCCGATCCCATCAAGGCCATGGTGCGGGGCAGGGACTTGCTTACCGGCCTGCCCATGACTGTGGAACTTGACTCCGTGCAGGTACACGAGGCCCTTCGGGAGCCGCTGACCGCTATTGTGGGCGCGGTGCGCTGGGTGTTGGAGCGCACGCCCCCCGAACTTGCTGTGGACGTGCTGCGTACCGGCATTTACCTAACCGGCGGTTCGGCCCAGTTGACGGGCATTGATGTGCTGATCGCTTCGGAATTGGGCATCCCGGTGCTCATTGCCAACGAAGCCAGCGATTGCGCCGCACAGGGCGTGGGCTACTTGGCCGAAAACATCGAGATGATCGCCCGCATCGGCAAGGGTGATCCCCTGACTGAGTAAAACATATCTCGAGGAGGAAAACATGGCAAAAAGGGAACGCACCGGACTGGAGAGGCTGGTACGCGTGCTGTTTATCCTGTTGCTGATCGTGTTGATGGTCCTGGCTGGGTATTCCCAGTATGTAAACCAAACCTTTTTTCCAGAAAACGCGATGGCCACGGCCCTTACGCCAGTGAAGTCATTTTTTTCCGGTGCGGCGGATTATGTGGTAAACTACATGGCCACCCTTAGGCTGCGCGGCAATTTAGAAATTGAATACAACAGGCTGCGAGCCCTCAACGAGCAGTTATTGTACCGCGCGCTTTTTGCCGAAGATTTGCAATATCGCAACGACTACCTACTGGAGCTGCTCAACGAATCCAACACGCGCAGTCCCATGAATCCGCTGTATGCCCGGGTGATCGAGCGGGAGCCGGGCAACTGGTTCTCGCAGTTTACCCTCAACAAGGGCGCCCGGGACGGCGTAAAACCCAATATGGCGGTGATTACCCACAGCGGCATGGTGGGCAGCGTGGTGGAGGTGTTCGAGAACTCCTGCAAAGTCATGACCATCATCGACAGCAACTTTAGGGTCGGCGGCCTGATCGTCAGCAGCCGCGACCAGGGCGTGGTGGGCGGCACCCTGGGCATCGACGGGCAACCCCTGTGCCGCATGAACTACCTGCCCACCTCCTCCATACCCAGGCCGGGGGACACGGTGGTGACCTCGGGCGTAAACCTTCCCTCCCCTGATAGCGAAGAAAAAGTGCCCTTTCCCAGAGGGCTGGTTCTGGGCACGGTGCGGGAGAGCACCCGCCTGTCGGATGAAAACAGATTCTACGTGGTGGTGGAGCCCACAGCCGACTTTCAGCAAATTGAGGAAGTGCTGATCCTGCGCTACGAACCCCAAATCGAGGCGCAGCCCGAGGACAGAGAAGATACGCACACCATAGCCGAACCCTTTATGATATACCAGCCCGACATCAACGTCGAACCATTGCCTGGCGCGCCGGGCCGCCCGGATTCCACACCCGAAGATATGATGTTGGACTACGAACAGCCCGGGTAATGAACTTTCGTGTCAAGGAGAAAACATGGCCAAAAAGGAACGCATGAAGCTGGAAAGATTGGTGCGCGTGCTGGTTATCCTGCTGGTGGTCGTATTGATGATCCTAGCCGGGTATTCCCAGTATGCACACCAAACCTTTTTTTCGGAAAACGCGATGGCCGCCGCCTTTACGCCGGTGCAATCGTTTTTTTCCGGTGCAGCCGATTACGTGTCGAACTACATGTCCATCCTCAAGCTGCGTGGCAATTTAGAAATTGAATACCACAAGCTGCGCGCCCTCAACGAACAGTTGATGTACCGCGCGCTTTTTGCCGAAGATTTGCAGTATCGCAACGACTACCTGCTGGATCTGCTGCACGAATACAACACGCGCATTCCGATGAATCCGCTGTACGCCCGGGTGATCGAACGGGAGCCGGGCAACTGGTTTTCCCAATTTACCCTCAACAAGGGCGCCCGGGACGGCGTAAAGCCCAACATGGCCGTAATCACCCACACCGGCATGGTGGGCAATGTAGTGGAGGTGTCCGAAAACTCCTGCAAGGTCATCACCATCATCGACAGCAATTTTAAAATCGGCGCCCTGATCGTCAGCAGCCGTGACCAAGGCGTGGTGGGCGGCACTCTAGGTATCGACGGGCAGCCCCTGTGCCGCATGTATTACCTGCCCGCCTCTTCGATACCCAGGCCGGGGGATACGGTGGTCACCTCGGGGGTAGGCCTGCCCTTTCCCAGAGGGTTGGTGCTGGGCACGGTGCGGGAGAGTACCCGCCTGCTGGAAGAAAACAAATACTACGTGGTGGTGGAGCCTACCGCCAACTTTCAGCACATCGAAGACGTGCTGATCCTGCGTTATGAGCCCCAAATCGAGGTGCGGCCCGAGGGCGAAGAGGTTGTGTAGCAAGATATCGTGGCGGTGCCCTCGGCGCGCCCGCAACTGGAAGGGCCGATTCTAACCGAGGCCACCCCGCAGCCGCTGCCCAACGCACCGGGCCGCCCCGGGCTCACACCTGCGCCCACACCCGAAGGCCCGTTGCTCGACTACAACAACATGCCGGATCATCCATAGAATCGGGGGAAAACATGCCCAGAACATTGCGCATCCTGTTGCTGATACTCACCGTCTACATCCTACAAACCGTGATTATGCCGCGGTTTACCATGTTGCCCATTCAGCCGGATCTGTTGCTGGCCGTGCTGGTGTGGCTCACTGCCGACGGGGATCGTTACCTTGGGTTTTGTGTGGGCTCCATCATGGGTTTGATTATGGATGCCATGGTGGGGATACTCCCCTTTCTGTATCTGCTGGCCTACCCGATTATGGGCTACGGGGCGGCGCGCCTTACCCCGGCCATCACACGCAGGCTACCCCTGCCCAAGGGCAAACGCAGGCGCCTGCTGGAGTTCCTATACCGGTACGTTCCTATCATCACCGCCATTGCCATGGCTTCGCTGTATGAATTCGCCCTGATGGTATACCGGTACCTGAACGGCGTGGACATGACCCTTGCGGTTTTTGGCAGAATGACAGCTTATGTATTCTACTCGGCGATCGCGGCGTTTTTGGGCCGGTTCCTGGTGCGGTTTGTGATCACCGCCGGCAGGGACCGAAACCGCAAGAGCAACAACGCGCTGCAAGCTTAACCGTTATTTGAAATGATTATGTTGGAAAGGAGGCTGGCCCATGAAAGACCGGTATCCACGGCGGCTGATAGCCATCGGCGTGGCGATGGCGGCCATGTTTGCGATGCTTGTTGTTACCCTGGCCAACCTGCAGCTCCGCGACGGCGCGGCATACGGCGTAAGCGCTGAAAGCAAAAAAACAAAGGGCATTTTTATGCGGGGCGACCGGGGCATGATCACCGACATCAACTCGGTGATTCTGGCCCAAAACAGGCGCACCTACAACGTTTGTTTTTACCGCGACCCCACCTGGATCCCCCCCGGCGGGGCCAGCGCCTACGGCCAATACTCCAGGGCCATTGTGGACGCCATCGAGATTGTGCAGCGCAACGGCAGCGAGATGATCGGCGAATTTGCCCTGCGCTTTGATCCGGCATTAAGGACCGTCAAAAAAGAAGGGGAAGAGGATCGAGAATGGGATGCGGGGAAGGATTGGAATGACAAAAGCCCCTGCAATCAAGACAATCCCTACGACGGCTGGTACTTTGAGTGGGGCAATGTAGACGAACATGCCCAAGCCCTGCGCGAGGGAATGTGGCGTTCGAATTTATACGTATCCAGCCCCACCGCTGATCGAATCTTTGCGCGGTTGTGCGCCCGCTACCGGCTGCTGGATACTTTGGATTGGGCTTACTATATGGAGGCCCGGCAAGTGGACAATTGGCAAGACCTATCTATTGAGGAGCGATGGCAGCACCTATCCCCCGAGCAGATGGTGGTATTGGTGGAGCATTACTCCCCCATTCTGGCGGTTTGGCAGCTGATGCAAATGAACGCCTTTTTGTCTACCCCCATCACCATCGCCGAAAACGTAAGCTGGGAAACCGTGATCGAGATCGAAACCCGGTCCATGATGTTGCCCGGCATCTCGGTGGCGGTCAGCGCCCAGCGCATCTATCCCGCCAATACCCACATGTCCCACGTAATCGGCTATATCGGTAAGATACAAAGCGTGGAACAATACCGAAACCAACTGCGGGATAAGGGCTACCGGATGGACGACCTGATCGGCCTGGACGGCATCGAACGATCCATGGAAGATTGGCTCACCCCCAACTCCTCTTTGCGGCAGGGCAAGCGGGTGGTAGAGATCGACCGCTACGGCGCCGTGAGCCGCGAATTGGAGCACATCCCCCCCCAGGACGGCAATAACGTAAGGCTCACCATCGATTCCTCCCTGCAGCGGGTGGCCGAGATGGCCCTGGAACAAAACATCAACATCATCCGCGACGAGCAGGAGAGGCTACGCGCCGATCCCCGCTGGAACGACGCTAACAAAACCACCCTCACCGGTACCGACCGGGATTTTAACACCAGCCCCATCAAAATGGCGGAAAAAGGCGCGGTAATCGCTGTTGATATGCAGGGCCGTGTGCTGGCCTTGGCCAGCTATCCGCCCTACGACCCCAATGCCTTTATCGTGGGGGGCAAAGCCGTGCAAGACATTATGGACGATGAGCGCAGGCCGCTGATGAATTACGCCATTCAGTCGTTGGCCACCCCCGGCTCCATCTTTAAGATGGTCACCTGCGCCGTGGCGCTGGCAACCGGCCATCTGGAGCCCAACGAAACCATCAGCGACGGGGGCCGCTTTGACAGATTTGACAGGGTGAACGCACCCCGCTGCTGGATCGACCCCAGGCGGCTCTCCGGGCCCAACGCCCAGCACCAGAACCAAACCGTGGTAGAGGGCCTGCAAAATTCCTGCAACTATTTCTTTTACGAGGTGGCCTCCAGGGTAGGCGTGGATAGCCTGTACAAGTATTCGTCCATGTTTGGCCTCACCTCCAGAACCAACATCGAACTGCCCGGCGAACAGCAGAGTTATGTGGGCAATCAAGCCATGCTTTTTGACCCCACCAAGGCCATCCACCCTGCCGAGCAAGCCACCTGGCGCCCCACCTTGGTAAAAAGCGCTATCAAGCGGCACTTGCAGCGCATCGGCCGTGAGCGCAACATCACCTTTGACGAAGGCAAGCTGGACCGTGCCATCAAACGCCTGATGGAAATGGCCGTGGCGGAGCGACAATCCACCTGGGTACGTAACATCCGCTCGATCCTGATCGAAGAATTGGATATGTCCCGGGAGATGGTGTACCTGCAAGTGGTGGTGGGCGATATCTACATCATGCTCAACGAAATCCGATGGGGAGAAAGTGAAACCCTGATGATGGCCATCGGCCAGTCGATCACCCAGCTTACACCGGCAGCGGTGGCCCGCTACGTGGCCGCCGTAGCCAACGGCGGTACCGTGTACGACCTGACCCTGATCGACTCCATCACCTCCCCGGACGGTGAGCTGATCAATAAACATAAACCCGTGATCTCCAACACCCTGCCCGACGTAGTGCCCTTCCTGGACTATATCCACAGGGGGATGCGCGGCGTTGTGGACGAGGGCGAGGGCGGTACGGCGGCCAGATTCTTCAAAGACTTTAAATACAGGGATGAAAATGACAAACCAGACATAGCCGGTAAGACAGGAACTGCCCAGGTGAGCAGGATCGACATTGAAAACAACGCCTGGTTTGTGGCCTACGCTCCCTACGACAATCCGGAGATCGCCGTGGTGTGTTATATCCCCAACGGATACGGCGGCGGTTACGCCTCCCACGCGGCGCGCCTGTTGATCGAATACTACTTGGACAACCGGGGTGAGGTAAGCGCGGACTTGATGCCCGCAGCCAATAGTCTTGCATATTGAGGTGAACACATGACTCCTGTATGGACAATCGTTTCGGGTAAAGGCGGCGTAGGCAAATCCACGCTGGCCGCGTCGCTGGCCGCCGGGCTAGCCAAGCGCAAGCTGCCCGTGGTACTCATCGACATGGACACCGGCCTGCGCAACCAGGACATGCTGCTTGGGTTGGAAAACCGGGTGATGTTTGACCTGGTGGATGTGGTGGACGGCAACGCGGAGCTGGAGCAGGCCCTGGTGCACGATCCCCTGCGCCCCAATCTTACGCTGCTCAGCTCTTCCCAGATCCATGAGGGGGCCGCCCTGTCACTGGAGGCGTTCCGGCCCATCGTTGAAACGTTGCGCCAGCGTTTTGCCTATGTGATCATCGACTGCCCGCCGGGGGTTGGCACATCCTTCCGTGTATGCACGGCCATGGCCACCGATGTGATCGTATGCATCACGCCCGACGAAATCGCCCTGCGGGACGCCGACCGGGTGGCCGGGCTGCTGCGGCAGCGGGGCAATCCGGCGCTGTGGCTGGTGGTGAACCGGCTCCGGGCCGATTGGGTGCGCAGCCGCAGCATGTACGCCCCCCAGGTGATCGCCCAAACCCTGGACATCCCCCTCACCGGTGTGCTGTATGAAGACGAGGAAGTGCTCCGTTGCCAAATCGCCCGCAAGGCCGTGATCGAAAGCGACGCGGTGATTTGGCAAACCATGGACGAAATCCTCCGCCGCCTGCTGGGCGAGCGAGTGCCCTTTACCGGCCTGCCCGAGCCCGACCCGCAAAATGGCTCTGGCAAGCGGCGCTTTAGCAAAAAGCGCAAGTAAAAAATCCGAAAGGAGGGACAGCGTGGTACTGCAAAACTCGGGCAACCGCCTGGCCCGCCCGCACTTTGACTGGCCCCTGTGCATCCTTACCTTTGCGCTGGGCATCTTTGGTGTGATCGCGGTGAGCATTACCAACTTCGATCCCTCGTTGGGATCCGACCGGCCGCTGCTTATGCTCATTACCGATTCGGGAAACGGCAGCTGGCAGGCCATCTATTTGCTGATTTCGCCCATAGCCATTGCGGGTGTGATGTTTTTTAGTTATCAGTTTTTGGGCCGGATTTGGCCGGTGCTGTACGGCGCCTGCTGTGTTTTGCTGGTGATGGCGCTCTCCGCCAGATACATGGAAGGCGACACCGGCACATTCTCCCGCTGGCTTACGCTAATTTGGGATCGTACCCTGCAGCCTTCGGAACTGGTAAAGATCGCCGTGATCATTTCCCTGTCCAGCGAGCTTTCGCGCAACGAAAAGCCGGTGCCCAATGTACGGTACTTTATCCGCCTGCTGGTACATGTTGGTGTGCCCATGGTGCTCATCATCCTACAGCCGGATATAGGCACCATGCTGGTGCTCATCGTCATCTTTTTTACCCTTTTGCTGGCCGCGGGCTGCAGCCTAAAGCTTTGGTTTGGTTTGCTTACGAGTGGCATCGCCGCCCTGATCCCCTTGGGCATGTACTTGGCGCGAACCGAAAACTTCCGTTGGATGCGCCTGATCTCTTTTATCGATCCCCATCTGTACAGTGATGCGGGGGGATACCAGATGCTCCACTCCATGCTGGCGGTGGGTTCGGGTGGCCTGCGGGGGGTGGGCATGTTTGTAGATGGCACGCTCACCCAATTAAACTATGTGCCCGAAAACCACACCGACTTTATCTTCTCTTCCATTGGCGAAACCATGGGGTTTATCGGCGCTATGCTGCTGCTTGCCCTGTACGCGCTGCTGTTTTACCGCATGTTATTGCTGGCCTACAACACGCCGGACCGTTACGGCAGGCTGATCATCATCGGCGTGATGAGCATGCTGATGTTCCATGTGTTTGAAAACGTGGGCATGAATATCGGCGTGATGCCCATCACCGGCATCCCGCTGCCTTTTATCAGCTTTGGAGGCTCCAATTTGATTGCCAACATGGGCGGCGTGGCGTTGGTGCTAAACGTAACCAAACGAAAACGGGGGGTGCGGAGGCGGTATTAACCCCTTGCAATTTTTGAGAACCCACTGTACAATGCAACTAAATCATCCCAGGAAAAACTAGGTATAAAATAGGAGGAGACCAACGTGAAAAAAGTTTTAGCGTGCCTAATGCTCATCGCACTGCTGTTGCCCGCCGGGGTTTTTGCCGCCGAGTTTGACCCCAACGGCGTGTACTACGCGTATCTTGGCTTGCAGTCCCAGAATCAGATATTCCGCAACGCGTGGGCTTGCCCCTACTTTGGCGCGGAGGGCACAGATTGGGCCAAGTACGACGACAACCATTTTAACGATATGTTCCACACCGACAACGGCCTCCAAGCCGGTGTGTTCCAGGATATAGAGATCCGAGGCAACGGGACCTACTCGGTAAGCGTTAGCGGCTTTGACTTTGGCAACGACGAGATGTTTAACCTCATCTTTTTCTCCACCAATATCCCCCTGGCCGGAAATCCTGTAACCTTTTCCGACGTAACGGTGAAGATGGACGGCAGCACCAAGTCCAGGTTTGACGGCGATGATGGCAACAGACCCATCATTCCGGGGCTGGATACCAACGAAACCAAAGATTTTTACGAGGTGCACTGCATCAGTGGATTGCTTGAATACGATATGCCTACAGACGAGATTTCCATTGAGTTTACCGTAAGTGGTTTTGCGTATGACTTGGAGTTGCTTGTGTATTAAGCCATCGCCGCGCCAGCGTTTTTTTATGCAAAACCAGTCGCCTGTTCTAACATGGCGCTCACATTCAACATACCGCCTGTTGTTACTCTGCCGTTAAGATCAGGGACCCGTGTTACGCTGGACAAAACGATATTTCGCATGTCATGGATGGTCAAGTGGGGTTTGAACGCCCTCAAAAGGGCCGCGGCTCCAGCTACATGGGGAGCCGCCATAGACGTCCCGTTCATATTCGAATAACCGCCGCACAAATCGGTGCTTAAAATGCCCGTTCCAGGCGCGGCAATGTGGACGCTTTCGGCTCCAAAATTCGAGAATGGCGCAAGGGCGTTGTTTGGATTAAGCGCTGCAACCGAAATAATATTATCAAGATTATAAGATGCCGGATACATTGGAAAGGAATCATTATTTGTGCCGTTATTGCCGGCAGAGGCTATAAACAGCCCGCCATATTGTTGTATGGCATATCTTAAAGCCGATGAATTTTGTCTTCCGCCCCAACTGTTATTTAGAATTGGGATATTCTTTCTGGCAGCGAAATTGATTGCCTGCATGGCTGACGCAAGGTCAATCGTAGTATTCCCTATGTTAAGAATTACTAACCCTATATCCCAGCATACCCCTACAACTCCCACATGGTTATTCCCTATTGCGCCGATCGTTCCCGCTACGTGCGTTCCGTGTCCGCTCAAATCTCTGTAATCCGCAAATCTGCCCTTTCTGGGAACCAACAAATTCGCTCTTAAATCAGGATGGTCTCCATCCACGCCTGTGTCCAGCACCCCTACAAGCACATCGCGGCTTCCTGTTGCACGATCCCATGCCGAAGGAGCCTGTATCCGTTCGATGCCCCAAAGGTTCCTGAATAACGGATCATCAGGGATTCTATGAAAATCATATAAATAATCCGGCTCCGCGTAGACTACGTCCGGGTTGGTTAAGAGGTTTTCTATTGCGTCGATTACTGCCAGCTTGTCTTTTCTCCTTAGATGAATGAGTATAACATCCCCTACATCGTCTTCCTTCCTTTTTTCTTCCGGGTGGAATATTGTTTCTATTTCTTCATAATCGATCCCACAAAAAATAGTATCAATAGAACGGCCTATGTAATCGATGCTCTTATTTAACGCTACAATTACCTTTCCAGATTCAAAATTACCATCATAGTAATTATGCATCAAAGTCACTTCCTTCGTTTTGCTGTATATAAAATCAAATTCAAAATTCGTCGTGGGTTATCCTATGAAGGACTTAAGCATTTCGTTACCGGCCGAATGCATTGGCATGAAAAAATAAAACAGACATTAGCATCACAAGTGCGCTAACATCTGTTTTGAGGGGAACTGCAAACTTTTCCTTGCAGCCGGGGTGGAATGTGAAGTATCAATATGAGTGGAAAATCCTTGTGTACGCTTTACCTCACGGAAGGTTTTTTGTCGCACTGGTGGCTGATGATGCATGTGACCGATGGGGATGTGCTGGGTGATGTGCGGCGGTTGGTTGGGTTGAGGGTGAAAGAGGTAATATCATAAAGATTGCTGCATTTTTATTTTTCCATTATCAAAAATACGTTGCAATATCCGCTCGGCTGTTTGTTCACCTTCATAATCCTTAACACTAACACCCGGCCCCTCGTTGATTTTTCTATAGAATCGCTGAACTTGTTCATGTGTAACCCAGCCTGGCGGCAATAAGTTGAGCTCTTTTATTGGCTCTCTCGTTCCAACAAACTCCATTAAATATAGCCGCTCCTTTTCGTCGGTATAACGAATAAAATCAAGAGATAATCCCGCAACACATAATGGCAGCTCTTTTCTATTAAAAATGCTAAGAAAATCCTTGCAGATTGCTCTCTCGTCAGGATACTGTTTAATTACTTCATATTCAAAATATTCGTCTTCATAATTATATTCACTTCTTGCACCCTTACTTGATATAATTCCAATCAGCCTAACAGCACATGATTCTTCAGGCTTGTCTTTTTTCCAAACAAAAAGAAGACGCAATGGATGATAAGTCACGTCAAAAGCTGTCGCCCCAGTATTAAAAACACGACAAATCATATTATGCCCAACTATGGGTGTTATTTTGTTGAACAATGAAACTCCATTTACTTCCCCTGTCTTAATTTCAACATTTTCGCGTACAGCGCTTCCAAGGAAATACCTTCTTTTAAAATCAGGTAGGGCAAAAGTCTTTCTGCTTATTTCTTTTGCGTCTTTTTCATTACTTATCGCTTTTATGGAATGCAGCATTATGTGGTTAAAAAGCCAGCCATTACGTGGATCAGTAACAGATCGATCAAACGTTTTGCACCACAACCTCATATCACTATCATGGATAGTAGAACCAACGCATAATTCGATAGTTTCTTTAATATCTTTATCATTCAGCAAATTGTCAAACATCCCTAGATTATCAATGAATTTATCGATTTTTAGTGGCAATTCGTAGTTGAGGCAGTATTTCTGGCATAACACATCCAGCGGTTCTGATAGCACTGCATATATTTGCGCCTCAAGTGAACTACTATCTAACTTTCCGTTTTCTTTAAACATTTCAATCTGCGCTTTTCTGTGTAGCCCTTTGCGTGCTTTGTCCAAAACCAAAGAAACAATATAAGATAATCCAGATTTCGCTACTTCTGTCAGGGCACCTTCTATCACAATTCACGCCTCCCATATTTTGTCACTATTTCGCAAAATAAAGTAGATAAATGCATCTCAACCCACTAAGTGGTCAGCCCAAATAACAAGCATAGAAGAGACCTTGAAAACACACCGCTTTCAAGGTCTCTCCCAAAATCGAGGTGACAGGATTTGAACCTGCGACCTTTTGGTCCCGAACCAAACGCGCTACCAAACTGCGCTACACCTCGATATATAATTGAAAATGAGCCATTGAAGGGACTCGAACCCTTGACCTGCGGTTTACGAAACCGCTGCTCTACCACCTGAGCTACAATGGCATATAGAAGGGCATGTGAAAACATATAGGCAAGCCTTGGCAGAACGAGATTATAGCAGAAGCAGCCTGCCTTGTCAAGTGTACGCATACGTGCTATGATATAGGCAATCCTTACTGAGTGAAGGATGTGGCCTCATGCCATTACACCCGCGCATGTCGTGGGCGCGCGATAAGCTGCCGGTACTCCTGTTGTGCTTAGTGTTTGCGCTAGGCACGCCGCTGCATGGGCTCGCGTCCAGCCGATCAACTCCCAGGCCCACGGCGATGCCCCAGCCCACCCGCGATTCCAACGCCGAACCCTACGATGCGGGAACCCCGGAGCGGCTCATGCCGGAAATGCTGGTGGCCCACGCCGCTATCCTGGTGGAGGCTCAATCCGGCGAGGTCATATTCGAAAAAAATGCCGATGATTTGATGTATCCCGCCAGTACCACCAAGATCATGACCGCCATGCTCACCATCCAAAGCATGATATACGATAACCTGCCCGAGATGGTGGTGGTCAGCCCCAACGCGGGCAATCCGCCCCCGAATTCCTCTCGGGTTCCCATAGCCACGGGCGAAGAAATCTCCATGACGGATCTATTGTACGGCATGATGCTGCGCTCGGGAAACGACGCAGCCACGGCCTTGGCCGAGCATATCGCGGGCAGTGAAGCTGCCTTTGCGGAACGGATGAACGATACCGCCGCTTTTTTGGGTTGCCAGAGCACTAATTTTGTGAATGCCCACGGCTTTCACGATCCCAATCAGTATACCACGGCGCGGGATATGGCCATCATCGCAAGAACCGCCATGCGGCTGGACAACCCCATTTCGACAGAAGAAGGCCAGAAGGGGATACCCACCTTCCGCGAGGTATCCCAAACCTTGGAGTATAGGCTGGCGCCCACCAACCACCATCCGCGGCGCAGGATCATAACCAATAACGACTTTATCAACGAAACCAAGGAAAACAACCGGCATCTGTACACCTATGGCACGGGCATCAAGTCCGGCTTCCATTCCCAGGCCATGTATTGTTTTGTGGGATCGGCGCAGCGCAACGGCGTAGAGCTGATCAGCGTGGTTTTTTATTCGTCTGACCGGGAGCGCTGGAGCGATACGCGGCGGCTGATGGAATACGGCTTTTCCCAGTATACCAGCACAACGCCCGAGGCGATCTACAAAGAGTCGCCCCGGGAGATCAACATCAGCGGCTTTGACCTGTCCGACGCCCAGCTGCGGGGCAGGCTGGAATTGGGCATTCGCCCCTTGGATACCAACCGCAAGGTAACCATCGTGGGCCGCGAAGACCGGATCGACGCCGTCAAGCGGGACTTTAACCAACTGACACAAATACGCATCACCCGGCCCGACCGTGCGCCCGTCACCGCTGGCGAGGTGATGGGTTACCTCACTTACTTCCCCGAAGGCGACATGCCGGTGGAGTACGAGCTATACGCCACCCGCTCCATTGAGGCTCGCAAGGACGCGCCCCTCACCCTGGAAGAAATCAAGCTGATGACCGAGGCCGACCCCAATTCCTGGCCCCGCTTCTCGTTGGAGTTTTTGGTGGTGCCCTTTACGGTTGCACTAGCGCTGTTTTTGCTGATCAAGCTGCTTCGCCGCCGCCGGATACGCAGGCGCTCCCGCAGGCAACAAAAGCGCCTGCCCATGCCAAAAACCCGCTCCTTTAGATAGGCGTTAAAAAAGCGCCACGCCTATCACAGCGGCAATCACGATAATCAGGATCGGATGGGCCTTAAACTTATACGCCGCCAAAAAGCCCCCTGCCGCCAACACCGCCGTTATCTCGCTGTGTACGGCTTCCGTGCCCACCGCCAGGGCCGCGCACACAATCAGCCCGGCGATCACCGGCCGCAATCCCTTAAAAAACGCCTTGGCCAGGGGATGATCTTTCACCCGCATCACCAGCTTGGCCAGCAGCGTCATCAATACAAAGGATGTGGTCACCACACCCAGGGTGGCAGCCACCGCGCCCGGCACGCCCGCCACCAGCACCCCCACAAAGGTGGCGGCATTGATGGCGATGGGGCCGGGCGTCATTTCGGAAAGGGCCACCAGCTCGGCAAACTGGGCGCCTGTCATCCAGCCGTTGGCGCGCACCACGTCTTGTTCGATAAGCTTCAGCACCGCCAAGCCCCCACCAAAGGCAAAGGAGCCAATCTTCCAAAAGGTAAGGTAAAGGGAGGCCAATGCCTCAAACATCGCCCTTCCCCCTCTCCCGCATCAGCAATATGCCCAGCGCCCCGCCCGCCGCTATACAAAGGATGGGGCTCACGCCCAGGGCCGCTACGGCTGCTACGGTGGCCAGCAGCAGCAGGCAGTTGAGCCAGGTGGCCCCCACATTGTCCACCATCCGTACGGCGGCAGCGAATATGATGCCGGCCACCACAGGCTTTACGGCCACAAACATACGCTCCACGATGCTAAAGCGCTCTTTGAGCTGGGCAAAAAACAGGGCGATCACGCCCATGATCAAAAAAGAAGGCAATGCCGACCCCACCAGCGCCAGGGCGGCTCCCCAAAAGCCAAACAGCATGTGCCCCAGATACACTGATAGGTTGATCACCATGGCGCCAGGGGCGGCCTGGGCCAGGGTAATGATGTCGATAAACTCCTCTTCCTCCAGCCAGCCCAGCCTTTGTACAAACTCGGTTTGCATGATGGGGATCATGGCGTAGCCTCCGCCGATGGTAAAGGTGCCAATTTTCAGCAGGGAAAGGAACATCCTTCCCCTGCTTTTTGGGGCGCGCTTTGTCTCTTGCATGGCACTGCTCCTTGTTTTCTACTACATAAATGCATATAGCATCATGCCATTTTTGTTTCCTTCCGTCAAGCCCGGCAGGAAAATGCCCTTCTATGTCGAAAATATAACGGAAGTGGAACGAATCTGCGTATGCCTGCATATTGAATGCATATCCACGTCCGAAATGGGTACACTCTTGCTTGAAAGGAGGACAAGCGGTGCTCTGTCCCTATTGCCAACACAACCTTCAGAGCGGAGACAGCAACTGCCCGCGTTGCGGGCCAAGCATGTCGCCGCTGATTTCCCTCCCCGATCAAGAGACACCGCTTTCGGACGGGATGTATACCGAATGGAACGGCAAAACCTATACACAGTACGCACGGGAGCCCATGATCGAGGCGCCGGCTACGCGCCGCACTTCCTCCATCCGCCGACGCTCCCGGTCAGCCTCACTCGCTTCGGGCGGGAGTATGCCCCGTGGCGGTAGCAATCCGCCCCCGGTTCGGCGCGAGGAAGCAAGCATACCCGTGGCGGCCGAGGGCCGGGTGTACGGCGCCATCGACCTGCCCGAGGGGCCTATTTACGTGCGCAAACCACCGGAAAGGCCGGTTCGGGACAGCTTGCAGCGCAAAGTATCCCTGCGCAGGAACGGCCCACGCATCGGCTTGATACTCCTGGTGATATTCACCGTGCTGCTGGCGGGGACCATCAGTTCCTGGTACTACCTCACCCAATCCCAAGAAGGCCATGCGCTCATGGCGGTTTGGGGCTGGAGCAACGCACCCGTGGAGGCCTTTTGGCGGCTGGGTGAAAGCAAGATGCGCGAGGGATACGTAGCTGAAGCCCTCGAAGCTTTTATCAAAGCACATGAAGGCGATATAGACCGTGGGATCACCAACAACATCGAAGGTATACTGGCACTGGCCAACGCCTACGAGCGGGACGGGCAAGGCGACAAAGCAAAAGAACTATACGAAGATCTGATCGGAAATATCGCCCGCAATCACCCCGACGCCTACATCCGCCTGTATCACATGTATAAAGACAAGGGAGATCACGCCAACGCTGTGGCCATGCTGGAGTTGGGCCACAAAGAAACCTCGCTGGACACCTTTACCCGGCTGATCCGCGAGTATTCGCCGGATCAGCCCTATGCCTCCAACGTCGGCGGGCGTTTTAACAGGGAAGTCCGCATAACCCTCCGGGCCGCGGAAGGCACCACCATCTACTACACGGTAGATCATTATCCTCAGGGGGATATGCCGATCAAAAAAAGTGCTTTAAAAGAGGAAGAGCAGGAACAAGACGACAAGAACCCCCTCCCCGAAAGAGATGGCATTCTGTATGTGGAAGGAGAGGAAATCCTCCTAAACGAGGGCACCACCTATGTCCGCGCCGTAGCGGTGCAAGACAATGACGTGCCCAGCAAAGAGATGGAAGAGACCTACGCCGTGGTGTTCCCCATCCCCGATCCGCCCAAGGCCAACGTATCCTCCGGCACTTATGATTACGCGCCCACCGTGTCGCTACGGGCCGACAAAGGCATCGCGGCTATCCATTACACCATCGACAACACCACGGCCACCCAAAACTCGCCGCTGTACACCGGCCCCATCAAGCTGCCCAACGGCAGAACCTTTTTGCGGGCCATCGCGGTGGATCACCGCGGCAAACCCAGCTACGAGATGAACATTGAGTACATGGTGCGGGGCGCCACCAAAAAAATGTTTAACTCCAACGATGTATTCGACAAGCTCTCCCTACTGCGCACCACCTACGATCAGTTCACCCGCGCCTACGGCAAGCCCCGAAGCTACGAAAAGATTGAAGGCGAGTGGACCAGCGAACGATATCGCGCCGACTACCCCTTTGGGTACGCCAGCTTTGTACAAGCCGATAATAACAGGATGGTGCTCTACGAACTGATGGTGGAGAGCGGAAACATCCGGGGCCCGCGCAATATCCGGATCGGCGATTCGCAAGACAAGGTGATCACGGGTTTCAACGACAGGGGCGGCCAAGCCATGAAAAACGGCGAACGCTTGCTTTACAACAACAACCTCAATTCCATCGGCGTCTATCAATTGACCGAAGACGGCAATTTCGCCGCCCGCTACTACCATCCCCGGGCCAACAAAAAAAACGAATTCGTAGAGCTGTCTTTCTACTTCCGCAACGGCCAGGTGTCCCGCATGCATTGGCTTTGGTATATAGGGAATGCGAGCAATTAACAAGTAACAGTGAACAGTGAACAATAAGCTGCGGCAAAGAGAGCAACTCTGCCGTGGCCTATTGTTCACTGTTATTTGTTCACTGTTCATTGGTGGCAGTTCACTGTTCATTGGTTTACTTTGCCCTTGACACGTCCAAAGCCTAACTGTACAATGAACAAAGATTGTACTAGCATAAGGAGTAGAATATGCAAAAGATCAAAATACAAACATCCGCCACACAAAAGGCCAAACCAACCAGCGCTGGGGAGCTGGGATTCGGCAAGTTGTTTACCGACCACATGCTGGTGATGGACTATGCGCCCGGCCAGGGTTGGGGCGATATACACGTAATGCCCTACGCCCCCTTTGCGATGGATCCGGGTTGCATTGTGCTGCACTACGCACAAACCATATTCGAGGGGCTCAAGTGTTATCGGCGGGCCGACGGCGCGCTGCAACTGTTCCGCCCGCGGGACAATTTTACGCGCATGAACGTATCGGCGCGCCGCATGTGCATGCCCGAAATCGATGTGGAGCTTGTGTTGGAGGCCCTTAAGGCGCTGCTGCAGCTGGACGGGGATTGGGTGCCCTCCTGGCCCGGCACCTCGCTGTACATCCGCCCCACCATGATCGGCACCGATACGTCGCTGAGCGTACAGGCCTCGGGCGCGTACCGTTTCTTTATCATTTTGTCCCCATCCGGCCCGTACTACGCCAGCGGCCTTGCGCCGGTCAACATCTATGTAGAAGATGAATACGTGCGCGCCGTAGTGGGTGGCGTGGGTTTTGCCAAAACAGGCGGGAACTACGCGGCTTCTGTGCTGGCAGGCAGGGTGGCCGCAGAAAAGGGCTTTGCTCAAGTGCTGTGGCTGGATGGCAAAGAGAACCGCTACGTAGAAGAAATAGGCGCTATGAACATGTTTTTTTTGATGCGGGAAGGGTTGGTGACCCCGCCGCTGAACGGTTCGATATTGGGCGGCATCACCCGCGATAGCATCATGGCCCTAGCTGCGGGCATGGGCCATCCGGTGATCGAGCGCCGACTGGCCATCGACGAAGTATTTGACGCTGCCGAACGAGGCGATGTGCTAGAAGCTTTTGGCACGGGCACAGCGGCGGTGGTATCGCCGGTAGGGGTGCTGCGCTGGGGCGACCGCCAGGTTACCCTGTCCGGCGGGCGCATTGGCGTGCTCACCCAGCGCCTGTACGATACCCTTACCGGCATTCAACTGGGCAGGTTACCCGATACCCACGGGTGGGTGGAGGTTGTGTAGATAATCAAAGCGAGGTGGAATCTTGTTTCGCACGCAAGGGACTGGGAACACCGATTGGAGCGGGCGCACGCTGAGTGCCTTGCGCGCCCGGCGATGGGAGGAGCGGGTGGCGCCACTTTGCGAGGTTCGCAACGGAGCGCTCTTGGGCTTAAGCCCCCAGGAGCTTCGCTCCCGGATCGAGGGGGGCTGGCAGGCAATTCCCCGCAAGACAGCCCGCGCCCAGCAACAGCAGGAAGCCCTGCGTGTGTTGCTGGAGGCCCTGCCCAGGCAGGTCGATTGCCTCTCCATACCGGAACACTCCCTGCTGGAACGCCTGCTGATACAATGCGGATGCGCGGAGCTGGAGGAGTTGGAAGAGCTGGAAGCAGCCTGGGCTCTGCGGCATCGGCTGTGGGTGGATGTAGGATATTTGCAAGGGCGCGTTGTTGCGCGCTTAGATAGCCGCTTGGCCCAACCGCTGCGGGAAGCCATGGACCGGCCTGCCCACAACGCGGTGCGCATGCGCCTGTTTTCGGTGCACGCTACCCTTAGCGGGCTGTTGTACATCGCCGGTGCGCTGGACGATGGCGCGCCCCAGCGCCTGTTTATGGAGCAGGTGCTCCAGGCCGATCCCCAAGACGAGGAGGCTTCCCATCTGGCTCGCCAATACCTGTGGGCTGCCTACGATTGTTTGGATTATCCCCAGGGCGTGCTGCTGGTCCACCCTGCCCTGGCCGACCCCTCCCACTTCGTTTGCGGCTGGAGCCTACCGCCGGAAGCGCCTATATTGGACGCTGCTATGTTGCTGGGGGGCATGGAAGGCGTGCTGCCTGTAGAGAAACCGCTGGACGCGGCCCTAACCAGCCTGCTAAAGAACGCGCTGCGGCCCAGCGAGGATGTGGCCCTTTGCGTGCAAGAGCTGCGCTTGCTGGCCAAGCAAGGGGCACCGTTGGAAGCGCTGCATCATGTGCTGGCCCCCAACCTTTGTGTACTGGAAACCCCGGGCATCCGCCACGCGGTTCGCGCCCTATGGCAGGGCGTGCCCCGTTGGGAAGCATGCAGCGTTCCCACCACCGTCCATCAGGCGGTGCAATAAGGTATGCGCCTTTTTGTGCCCCCTCATCAGCCGCCCGTGGAACTGCGCACGTACCTGGCCCAGGCGCTGCCCGATGTGCCCGGATGGGCCCTTCGTTGGATATTGGCCAACAAGCAGGTAAAACGAAACGGGATGCGCCTGGATGCGTGGGACTTGGTGCACAGTAGCGATGAGCTGACAGTGTATCTGCCCAAAGAACTGGTGGGCAAAGCAATGACCCCACCGGAGATTCAAACCGTGTACGAGGATGAACGAATCTGGCTGGTCAACAAACCCCAGGGCATCGCATCGCAAGGGGTTGACGATCCCCGTGGGGAACCCGGCGTACTGGAGCATCTGCAAGAGCGGTCCAATGCCCGCTGGCTGGCGGTGTGCCATCGGCTGGATCACCAAACCGGCGGCCTGCTGCTGCTGGCCAAAGATTCGGAAACGGAGGGGTTGCTGCGCCAGGCCTTTGCTCATCAAAACGTGGAAAAGTTGTACACCTGCCTCACCGTAGGCACGCCGGAACCCAAACAAGCCGAGCTTTTTGCCTTCCTGTGTAAGGACGCAAAAGCGGCCCGTGTCACGGTGCGGGATACACCTTTTGCCGGTGCGCTGCCCATCCGCACCAACTACCGGGTGGTGGAACCCGGCTCCATTGCGCGGGTAGAGGCGGGGCTAATCACCGGCCGCACCCATCAGATTCGTGCACATCTGGCTTTTATCGGCCATCCCATATTGGGCGATGACAAGTACGGCGACCGTGGGGCCAACCGGGCCCATGGCGCGCGCGCGCAACGCCTGTGGGCTACTGGATTAACGCTGCATGGCAGCATGTTGGGTGATTTGGATGGGCGGAGTTTTTGGGTGAAAGCGCCGTTTTAGGGTATAGCCATTATTCTCCCTTTGTGATACACTGGCATCGTCCAATGGGATTTCTAGGATGTTGCCGCAGGTGCGCATGTTGAAGAATGGGGGCGATAACAACATGGAGCTACTATTGATTGTTCACAAGGAAACCGAAGAGCAATACCGTATCATTGGGCTGTTGGAAAGAAAATATGCTCATGCAGTCGGCGCAAGGCACGTTTCTGTGGTGATTGTTCCCTACATTAGCAATGGAATAAATAATAAAGGGAAGTGGCTGGTCCATAACCGATACCCCAAACAGTGCGCAAGGGGGGAAATATCTCCGCAGAATCCAGAGTGGAATTTGTTTGGCGGGCACTGCAACCCTAGCAAACCTGTTTCAGAGTATTTTGACAAATTGCTTGATTTTGATGATGTTTGGGCAACTGTATTCGATGAGTTACAAGATGAGCTTTTGATAAAAAACCCCTCAGAAGGAATGGCCGAAAAAAAATTGGAGATTTGGGAAAAGGGCAAGATCATTGGCAAAACAAAGGCAACGCCATATCCCTTTGATAAAGATCGGTTAACTTTTGTGGGCGTTGCGGCATTTGCAGACAATAGCAACGTAGAGTATACGTATTATTTTGCCTTGGCTATAGATGAAGATGTTGTTCCTTTGCTTACAGCCGCGGATGATTATGAAGACAAAAAAAGCAAGGAAAAGAACCTTGTTGAATTGCCAATAAACTATTTTGCGGAAAGCGAGTTGCGCGCTAAGTATATAAAGAACGATAAGGAAGTCTGCGATGCCATTACCCGGCTTTGGTTGGATGAGAATAGCGCTGTTTTGCATAAACTGCGTGCCGTTTGCTCCGGGAATTGAAACCACGAGGTATTTTTATGTGCCCTAGATAAAAGCAGTTGCGCCATTTTTACGTTTTGGCATTTGTTGTGTTTGCCCCCTTTTTGTGATACACTAACATCACTGAAGGGGGTATGTTATGACCGAAATGGTGTTGAATACAAGCAAGATGGATAGTAGCTGCCCTCTCCTCGGAATGTTTATAGATGGTAAAATTTCTGTGGACAAATTCATTGCCAGTAAGCAAGCTGAAAAGGAACTGGAAGAAATACCATTAGGGAGCAACAAATGAAAATCGACCTCATCGCCATCGATATGGACGGGACCCTGCTGAATCCGGATTCCAGAATCTCCGCAAAGGATGCCCAAGCGTTGCGCGATGCCACGCAGGCGGGCGTCACAGTGGCCATCTGCTCGGGCCGCATGCCCGAAGACATCGATCACCATGCGGCGGAAGCCGGGCTGGATTGCTGGGTGTGCGGCGGCAACGGCTGCCGGGTGTACGACGCCCCCTATGGCAAGCTGATGGAAGAACACAAGCTGGATACCCAATCAGCGCTAGCCTGCATCGAACTCCTAGAACAATACGAAGGGCGCGGGCTGGTGCTCCACGCAGGCGTGGGCCCGGATGTTGCGCTTTCGCGCGTACCCGAAGACGAGTGGTATACCCAATGGCTGGAAAAACGGGAGCGCCGGGGCCGTTCGCCGGTTCGTTTCGGCATGGCCGCGCTGCGTGAGGCGGCTGCATTGGGCATCCACAACATGCTAATCTCTTTTGAAGGGGACGACGAAAACAACGGCGCCCTCAACGAGGCCGCCGCCCGATTCCGCACCTTGCCCGGCGTGTACATCACCAGCTCGTGGGAATATAACTTTGAGGTTCTGCCCACCGGGGTCAATAAGGGCACGGCCCTGGCCAAACTGGCGGCCCGGCTAGGCATCCCCCGTGAGCGCGTGATGGCCATTGGCGATCAAGAGAACGACCGGGAGATGCTGCTGTGGGCAGGCTACGGCGTAGCGATGGGCAACGCCACGCCTGAAATCAAAGCAATCAGCCGCTTTGTAACAAGCGACAATGCCCACTATGGCGTGGCGGAAGCGGTAAGGCGAGTGAACAAGTAACAGTGAACAGTGAACAATAAGCTGCGGCATAGCTGTTTGGCTGCATCGTAGCCTATTGTTCACTGTCCACTGTTACTTGTTCACTACTCACTCACTAGGTAAAGAGGACGTCAACTGCAACAACGTAACCCTGGGTGAGTTAAACAGGCGGATGGGTACGCTGTATGCGCTGGAAACACCCAGGCCGGGGCTGATGTGCTGGGCGATGCTCGACACCTGTGAAAGACCCTGAACGCGGCGGTTTCCGGGGAACCAGCCGCTGCGGGGCAAATCGTCTCCCGGCACGTACACCGGGCCCACAAAGGGCAGGCGCACCTGGCCTCCGTTGTAGTGCCCAGCCAACACCAAATCCACCCGCACGTAGGCCGATCCTGCGGCATTGGCGCCATCGGCATTTTGCAAGGTGCGAATAAAGTCCGGGCGCAACGGCGTATGCACCAATGCCACGCTCAGGTCGCCGGGCTGTATGCCCACCTCATCCTCTTTCGGATAGTAGGCCTTCCGGGTACGCTCCAGTATGTCCAGCTGGTAATCAATCAGGCGTAACCGTGCCCTGATGCCCGGCGAGTTTGCGTTTCCGCTGGCCTTGTCTTCAGCCTCTTGGCTTTCATATTGGGCCTTCGCATTGTCCAAGTCCAAACCAAGCAAGGAGCCGGGCTTAATCCAAAGCGACC